>NZ_JAAHGT010000667.1 GCF_010672385.1 Okeania sp. SIO2F4 | reverse complement strand
TACTATATAGATTTAAGTAGAGTGTACATTGCACACCCTACTATTGCATTTCTCTCTGTTTCAGTATAAATCTAAGCTGTTTACGGAGTTTTCTATGAGAAAATGCTAACTGCAACAATTGCTGTTTGCGGAGCATTCCGTTAGGAAACACCTTTTAAACTGTCACGGTTAATTTTTTTTTATCCGATTCTAAACTGTTAAATAATCTCTCCCAATTTTCCGCAGTTGCTTGATTTTCTTTATCTCCTTTTGCTTCAAAAGTTGTATTCCAAGCCTTATTTTCTTCTAAAACTTTGACACAAAGTTCGGCAATATCATCCCGACTAACAACACCTTTAATATTATCTCCTTGGTCAAATATTAAAGCTTGATCACCTGGTTGTTCAGTCATCGCACAAGGTCGAATTACTGTATAAGGAATCCCACTGGAACGAACAACTTCTTCTCCTTTTAATTTCCAATTTAATAAACCTTTTAATTGGTCATTAAACTTCACTGCTGGAGGTTGTTCATCTAAGTTTAAACCTGGTCGCCCCGGACGAGTTACACCCGCTGAACTAACTAGAACAAATTTAGGTAATTGGTCGCTACCATAAGCTTTAATAGACTCAACTTCTAACTCAAAAAATCCTGGTGCAAATTTAGGATTAAGTTCTCGGTTATATTCAAATTTACTCAACATTAATTGACAGGAATAAATTTGACTGGGATTAAATGGTTGAGCATTTTCCACAACTTTGGCACGAAATACTGGAGTTAAATCTTTAAATGGAATGCGAATAGTTGTCCAGATATTGTAAACGGTGTCAAAAGAATAGCTATAACCAACCCCATCCCATTTGTCTTCGCAGCGCAGGAAAAATTTATAACGTTTACCATCTCCTTTGACCCGAAGTTCGATACCAGTAGATCCCAATAAATTCATTGGGGGGTCGAAGTTGCGGGTACGCACAGATACAAAACCGCCGGAGTTTTCTGTGGATACATTACCGGAGAAAAGAGCGCCGCTGTCTGTGAGACGAATAGAACTTTCGCTGACTCCACCCATGACAACATCATCTAATGCACCCCAGGTTTGTTTGAGGTCTTGGGTGGCGTTTGTGAAGTCAAAGATGATTTTTTTGTTGCTTGGTTGTAGTTGTGGTTTTGCTGCTGCTACTAAATTTTTCATACCTTCGTATTCGACGAGTTGGGGGTCTTCCACAACTTCTGGCATGAAAAATTTGATGCCTTGATAATATTTTTCCCGGTTTGGGTTGTCTCCTTCTACGGGTTGTACTCGCGTACCTGTACAACAGATAATTTTGCTAACGTCTTTGAATATCTCAGGAGTGAGGGTTTCTGGTTTGGTAATGTCGGCGGTTACTATTTCCACATTCTTACCGAGAACTTTTTGAGCTTTTTTAGCATCTCGAACGAGCGATCGTACTTGATAACCGCGTTTTAGGAGTCTAGGTACAACTCGTTTACCAACTCCACCATTAGCACCTACTACTAATACTACTTCTGATGTATTTGTTGCTTTAGGTGTTTTTTCACCGAATAATTTTTGTAACCATTTAACACTACCGATAAAAGGAACTACCCCGAAGTAAGATAGGGTCTGAAACAGTCTACTCGCTTTCCATTGAGATTTTTGGTTGTCAGTCATGGTAACATCCTTAAATTTTCCTTTTATATATATTAAGATATATTAAGAAAAATTGCATAATTGCCTTAGAAAAATTAATTTTTGATTTTATACAAATAGGGAGGAGGAAGGAGTGGTAGGGAAGTTGCATAAGGGAGTCCGTATAGAGTCAGGAAGAAAGATTGATACTCCGACTCTGTTGTAAAGCATCTTTGAAAATACCTATTACTAATCCTGGTAAAACCTGAGATTATGAAATTATTTTACTTCCATTATCAATCATAGTAAAAGCAATAATATCTACATTTTTTACATCAACTATAAATATTAATTGGTTCTAGTTTGGGATTATTGGGAAGGTTTATTTTTACCGAAAAATTCTCAAATATTTTCTATTGCCCATTGCCTATTCCCGGAAACCGGTAGGATTTTTATCTAGAAATAAAATAAGATTGCTACATAAGCTTTACCTATAGCAATCCTAAATAGGTTGTACAAATTTTTATAATAGTTAGTTTTAACTGAAAATATTTGAAATTGTTAATAAGGAGTTATCACAGGGGTTAAATTTTAAGGTAAACCACTTGAAAAGGTAAACCACTTGAAAAAGTAAAGTTTCTAAAATTTCCAGAATTTTGTACTGGTTATATAATTCCTGGACTTTCATAATTCAAAATTTTAGGAAATTAAGTATTTAGCTATAGATATAGAGGCAAAAAATGAACAATAACCAAAGATTTAATGCTGTCGTTAAACACCTAAAAACTTTAAATGAAAAACTTGATAGGTTTGAACGTAGACTCATTATTACTGATAGTGAAGAAAAGAAGTTTGAATTAGAGACGACAATTAAAGAAGAGATTCTTCCAAGAATATGTCGATATGAAGCTGAATATTGGGAGCTTTACCCTCAGAAATATATGGAAGCTATTATTATCTCTGATGATGAAGCTCAACCTAAATTACTTCAAATAGAACAAGCAGTTGAATCTATAGAACATATTCCAAATACTGAATATCCTGATGAATTGCTTTTACTATTGCAAGATATTCGAGCTAAGTTAAATGATTTAGATAAACCAGCAGCAGCTCAATTAAAGGTTGCTGTACCTTTAATTCCACCAATTGTATCTTACGAGTTAGAGATGGATACAGAGGGAGTTATGTATAAAACTTGGAAAGGTATTTCTAACTTGCTGAAGAGATCAGAAATGTCATCGGAAAAAATCAGGATTTTAGAGGACAAAAAACGACAACTAGAAAAAATTAAGGATGATTGGGAAAAGAGTAAAAACAATTGGGAAGAACGAAAAGTAGGTTATGAGAAAGACTTCACTATTACTAACAATGTATTTCGTAAATTTGAGGCACATAAAGAAATTAAAATATGTGAAGCAGAAATTAAAAAATGTGAAAAGGAAATCTTAGTTTTTCAGAAACAAATTGAGGATATAGATAGACAAATAGACGAAGAGAAAGGTACTATATATAGATTCATAAATCAAAGATTTAATGTTGTCGTTAAACACCTAAAAACGTTAAATGAAAAACTTTATAGGTTTGAAAAAGCACTCAATATTTCTTCTAGTGAAGAAAAGAAGTTTGAATTAGAGACGACAATTAAACAAGAGATTCTTCCGAGAATATGTCGATATGAAGCCGAATATTGGGCGCTTTACCCTCAGAAAGATATGGAAGCTATTATTATCTCTGATCATGAAGCTCAACCTAAATTACTTCAAATAGAACAAGCAGTTGAATCTATAGAATATATTCCAAATACTGAATATCCTCATAAATTGCTTTTACTATTGCAAGATATTCGAGCTAAGTTAGATGATTTAGATAAATCAGCAGCAGCTAAATTAAAGGCTGCTTTACCTTTGATTCCAGCAATTGTATCTTACGAGTTAGAGATGGATACAGAGGGAGTTATGTATAAAACCTGGAAAGGTATTTCTAACTTGCTGAGGAGATAGAAAATGTCATCGGAAAAAATAATAATTTTAGAGGACAAAAAACGACAACTAGAAAAAATTAAGAATGCCTGGGAAATAAGACGTATAAAGTTTGAGCAATAACTAATTATTGTATTTAGTATAGAAAACAAGATTGAGCTAGAAGCTAGAATTGAAAAATGTAAAGAAAAAATCTCATATTTTGAGAAACAAATTGAGGATATAGAGAGACAAATACAAGCAATAATTGATAACAGTGAAAATAGTTCTAAAACGGGAGGGGTAGCTACACCTCAGCCTCAACTAAAATATGCTGGATTTTACAAAAGAATGACTGCAGATTCTCTAGACATAAGTATCCTACTTATGGCCAGTATTATTGTTGATTTAATTGTTTATGGATTACCAGATAAACAAGAAGAGTTTTTCCGAGTTTTCTTCTTGTATATTTTACTTGGTTTTCTATATTATCCTGTTATAGTAGATACTACAAATACTTCTGAATCAGGCTACAGTGTCGTAGTTGTTTTGATATTTTTACAAGCATTTTTAGTCTTCATAAGCGACAATATAATCGCGGTACTTAGCCGAGAAAAGCAAGCTGTTAACGATATTATTGCTAGATGTTTAGTTATTAAAGGAAGGTAATCAAAATGCAACAATTTCCTCTTAAATTTGTCATTGGAACTGCTGGAATAATAATTGCTTCAGGAGTAATATCAAAACACATAGATCAATCAACGCCACCGATTTCTACTGGTCCTGTTCGTACTGCTACTACAGTTATTTGTGGCTCTCAGAAATCACTAATTGATCCTGGCAAATTTAATATAGATGGAGACTGGAGCTTGAAGTGGAGTGGTGGTGGATTTATTCATGAAGCGACACTTAGAATGCAGGGAAAATCAGGTGAAATGCTAGTTAAAGCTCCTGATTTGAATGATGGAGGTCAGAGATTTGTCTATCAAACCATGCAGCTTTATAATTCCTCTAGGGGATTAGTTCTATTAGGAAGTAATCCTGTTGACTATAAAACTCAAAATCCAAGTCAAAACTATGCTGCTGATAATTTTTTGATCAGAGTAGAAAATAATAAATTGACAATTACCAATTGTGATAATACAGGAAATAATTCACCTGTAAGTATTCAGTCTAGTCAATAGTAGTTACCTCAAGTTTTTGGTAATTTGAGTATTTACTGTAAAACAGATATCAAAGTTATAATCTGCAAATCTAAGTCAGGTGCGTCACTAACTGCGGGGTCGCACCATTTTTCCTTTTTGCCACAAATGATATAGCTCTAGTACGAGCAGGTTTGTGAGCTGACCATTGCTTTTATCCAGATATTACACATCCAAATTTACTACCCATAGAAACTTTTTCTCAATGGGATAGGGTGGGATATTGAGCAACTCAAATGTCTAGTCAGATTTTAGAATGGATAGAAAAACAGCGATCGCAAATTTTTAAAATAGGAGTTATCTTAAATCGACAGATCAAAAGGTGTTTTTTTAATTGCCTCACTGCTTCAGGTAAGATTATTGATAAAAATTATTAAATAGCTTTATAGAAAATCTCCAAGAAATTTTTTCTAGTCAATTTATAGAGTCTTAAATTTCCGAGTATTCTATTAAATAAGAATCTCGATTATAAATTCACTTCCCTCTGCCAATTGAGAATTACAAAAGATACGACCGCCATGTTTTTCTACCACAATTTGATAACTAATTGCTAACCCAATACCAGTACCCTTACCTACAGGTTTTGTGGTAAAAAAAGGATCGAATATTTGTTGCCGTACTTCTTCTGTCATACCCGTACCATTATCAGAAATGCTAATAGTAACAAATCTTTTTTCTCTGACTTCTGTTTGAATTTTTATTGTGGGAATTTCCTCTA
>NZ_JAAHGT010000666.1 GCF_010672385.1 Okeania sp. SIO2F4 | reverse complement strand
CAACTTCCACTAATTGAATATCACCATCATACTCACCAGAATCTAAAAATTTCACTGCTCTCAATGCTCCAGGTGTAGAAAAGTTTGATGATAACTCCTCCCGAACACCTTCACGAGTTGGTTGAGCTTGATCGTCAATTGCTTTCCCAAGAGCTTGAACTGCATCATACGCAGTAATTGTTCGCCAATTCACACTTGAAGTTCCCCACAGCTTTTGAGAGCGTTTTGGAAAATCTGAACCTGTTTCATTTGCTTCAATATCCCATGCTATAGCTACAACCATTTTTACAGCACTATCTTGACCTTTCTCCAGAGTCTTTGCAGAGTAAACATCATCCCCACCTAATACTGCTAAATTCCCTTGATTAACCTGAACTATTTCCAGAGCTCGGTCTAAATAACCTGAGCTGGGAGCTAGCATCAACACATTTGCTAAATCTTTTGCCCTATTGAGAACTTTAGTTGCTTTCTCACGCCAATCTTCAGGATTTTTTGACCATGTAGATAGATCGCAATCTGGGTCTTCTCTTAGAATAATATTCAATTTCCCTATCTCAGAGATAAATTCTTGACTTAGTGATTTGCTGTAATTGCTATCTGAATTATAAAATACAACGGCTTTTACTAAGTTTAACTGACCTTGAGCATATTTTGCTAATGCTTCTGCAGCCGCTCGATCGCTAGGTACAGTGCGAAAAAAATAAGGACTGTAATTTGTTAGTTCAACAGAGGTACTAATAGGAGAGATCGATACAAGCTGGTAATCCTTGTAAATATTAGCTGTTGCTAGGGAAGTGTCACTTGAGTAGTGACCAACTACTCCTAGAATTTCCTTTCTCTTGCCTAACTCTGTAGCAACTTTTTCGGCAATTTCCGTACCATTATTAGAGTCATTATCATCATCATTAGCAATTGCTATTTTCAACATTCCTTCAGCACCCGATCTAGAAAAATTCCAATCATACTGAGCATGAGCAACTCCACGCAAAATTTCCAGAGAAGCATTCAAATTACTACTAATTGGCATAGATACAGCAATAACGTGGTAAGGTTTTTTATTTTTTTCAACTTCTAGATTATTCAGAAAAATTCGTGCTTCTGGATCATTGGGTGTTGATTCCAAGTAATTAGTTAAAGTTCTAAATGCCCGATCGTAATTCCTATTGGCAATTGAATTAATTCCTCTTTCTCTTTCAGGTCTAACTTCCTCTAGATTTGTTAAGGATTTCTCTCCAAATGTAATACGCTCTGAAAGTTCAGGAGGGTTTTCACTACAAGAAATGACAATAAAGATTATGAAACTAAGGAGTATCAGTCTTAGTAGTTTAACTCGTAATATATTGCTCATAAATAAAAAAACAAAAATTCAGCAAAACTAAACTAATATTAGTTCTTAGGAGGATTAAACTTATGTGCATTCAAATCTCTTTAGATCATAATTCACAGCTAGCAGCCCGAGTTAGAATTAAGGCAAAATTTTCACTGTCGGTGCTGAGGTGTCCCTTTGCAGCATCTATTGTAAACTTAAGGTCTTTATCCGAGAGGTAGCCATTGTCATCCTTATCTGTTCCGGTTTTCCATCCTACAGCGATCGCGAACCGTCGCCAAGCCCGAACATCATCTCGAAAAGCTTCCAGGGTATCCCCATTCCCATAAATTACCTGAAGTTGGGCAGTGTAGCCAAATCTGCCATTCGATCTTTGTGTCCATATTCGATTAATTCGCTGCAAGTCTGGGCAAGAAAATTGCTCTGCCTCCGACACAGATATGTAAGAGTAATCCCCATCTCGATCGCCTATTTGGTTAATTAATTGCCAATTCTGTCGATTTGCCTTGCGCCATTGCCCTCCTTCTGTCAAAGCATCCAAACGATTGTACATTGCTTCCACATCTTTTCCTTCTCCCGCTTCTATGACTCCTTTTGAGAAGATAGAGGTAATACTAACCAAAGCAACACTAACCAAAGCAGCAATAGCAGGAACAATTCCCAAACGTTTATAAGAAAGTGGGCGTTTACTAATATTTCTTAATTCGCCCATCACTTCATCAACAGTTTGATAACGATTTCTCCAATCATACAATACCATTTTATCGAGAACTAAACCCAAGTTATTAGTTACATTGACTTGGTTTTTCCAAATAATTTCACCAGTAGATGGGTTTTCTGAAAACTGATTTGCCCCCATTCCAGTTAATACTTCAATACCTATCATTCCCACAGCATAAATATCGCTACAAAATTTAGGTCTACCTGCTGCTTGTTCGCTAGGCATATATCCAGGAGTTCCCACTGCTATTGTTGTAGTTGTATGACCTTGACTTGTTACAGTTAATCCTTTAATTTCTTTGACTGCCCCAAAATCTATTAATACAATTTTGCCATCAGATTTTCTCCGCATAATATTTTGAAGCTTTAAGTCACGATGAATTACCTTTTGCTGATGTACATATTTTAAAACCTCTAATATTTCAGTTAATAGTTTAACAGTCTCATTTTCTGTAAATATTCTTTGAGAATCAATCTCTTTTGCTAAGTCATTTCCTTCAATAAATTCTTGTACTAAATAAAATTTTCCTTCCTCTTCAAAGTAGTCAAAAAAATTAGGTATTTGATTATGTTTTCCCAAGTTTTGTAAAGCTATTGCCTCTTTTTCAAATAATTTTTTAGCCACTTGAAAAACTTTTGGTCTGGGGTCTGATGGAGCTAATTGTTTCACAACACATTGAGGATGATTAGGAATGTCTAAATCAACTGCTAGGTAAGTAGTTCCAAAGCTACCTTTTCCTAATTCAGAGATAATTTTATAACGATTGATAAGTATTTTGTTAGTCATTGTTTTTCTGATGAAGTTATAGCGCTACGCACAAGTTAAAAGTCAGTAGGGGCAAATAGCCATTCGCCCCTACAAAAGTAATCTCTGAGTGAGTTTGAGCATTTAGCTAGAAAATATACCTTTGCTCTAACTCTTCTCGACTTTCAGGGGCGATCGCCTCTCCATCTACTAAGGACAATTTTTTCCTAATTTCCCGCAAAGCAGATATAGCTTCTCTTGCTTTTTGTTTATCAAAATTGAGGTGGTATTTCTTCTAGACTGAATTTAAGTAATCTTTGGGCTAAAATATTTCTGGGTAAATTTAATCTTTGAGCTTCTTTCGCTAGGCAATGGTAGTCTTGGGAACTTAACTTTACAGTTAGTAATTTGGATTCACTCATAATTGCTTTATTGAAAAAAACGATTACTTTAAATTATAGTCTAGTAATATCATGTCCGTATAATCAACGATCAAAAAGTTGTTGTTTGTAGTAGGGCTTTAGCCCTAATTCATAGATAGGGCTGAAGCCCTACTACGAACTTTACTTATAACTATTTAACGAGACATAATATAACAATCAAATTCAACTAATTTTATTGATTATGTTAAATTCTGAACTGCTTGTTCAACTTGAACAATTCTCCCGTGGAGATAAGTTCCAAATCATCCAATTTTTAATGGCTGAATTTGCAAAATAAGAAGGGTTAAAACTATTAGATAATAATAAGGCTTATCGTACTTGGTATTCTCATAATTATTCTGACCTAGCTGATAAATTAATGAGTTTATTAGAACAAGATGAATGGAAAGAAAATGCAGAATGCTAAAAGAATTGAAAAACGACGTTTAGAAATTTCTAATAATGCTCAAGCTACTTTAGAATGTTTCAAACAAGGAACAGCAAAAATAGGCAGTGTGGATGATTTGATTGCTGATTTATTGGATGAGCGAGATGATGAAGATAGTTTGGGATAATCGTTTTAAACGTGCTTTTAGGAAATTAATTAGAAAAAATTATGAGTTTCAGGAAAGTATTGTTAATGCTTTATTTTTCGGTAAATTTCAATAGTTTAATATCTAAAGTTGGCAAATAATTGTTTTTTTTATTCAATAATGGATTGGGAATAAGAAGATTGGCAGAGTCATTGCGAGTGGAACGGAGTGGAGGGAAGCAATCTTTAGTAGTTTTGAAGATTGCTTCGGGGGATTGAAATTTATTCGATAGACTTTTGGTTTTTTGTACCCCCTCGCAATGACAATTAAGTTCATTTAATTAGAGTAATTTGTAGGTTGGGTTGAGGAACGTAGCTTGCTTCTCCGTAGGAGTAACCCAACAAATACTTACAACAAATTTCAGGTTTATGAAGTATATTAGGAATATCTTTTCAAATAGTTTTTGAACTGTTGCATAAAGGATTCATTCTTGTTTGTCTGATGTGCTAGAATTAGTGGGCTTTATATAGAATAGGCTGCATAATTGTTGGGTTGCGCTGTCGCTTAACCCAACCTACTGTAAACCCCCTCGCAATGACAATTAAGTTCATATTATAATGGCAAGTGAAACGGAGTGTGGGTGAAAATTCTCAGTGCCAGGTATCGAAATGTTGAAATAAAGAAAACTCCCTACAAATTACTTTCTAAAACTTTTTTCTGTTGATGAATCAAAGGCTTAGATGTTATGATGCTCATCAAGTTTCTCTGAGAGAGTGCAAATAAGATAATGAGACCTCGACAAGATATAGGGAAAGGCAGCCACACCCTCCAGCATTAAAGGCACACTAAAAAAATTAAACCCATAGAAAATATAGCGGATCGTATCAATAAAATTCTCTCTACCATAGTTCCTGATCACTCGGATAATTGTTTCTCCTACAACTAATAAAAGAATAACCAATACAAATACACAAACCACAAAAACCAATATATACCCAATACATAAAGTGTGTGACCACCACTTAAAAAAACAAAAAAACTCACTTCTCTCTGGTATCACTATCGGGAGATGTCCCCTAGGAGCTTTTCTTTCAAAAACGATGTTATGATCGCATAACCATCCACCTAGAAATCCACTGTTTCGCTTCAGTTTCCATCCAACTTTCTCTGCAAATCGTTTATAAGTTTCTTTTCTAAATTTTAAGGGTATATTTCCAGTATCCAAGTAAATTTTCTTTTGAACACTAAACCCAAAGTGCCCATTACTGTTTTTTACCCAGAGTTGGTCAATGGTTTGCAAGTCAACACAAGAAATATTCTTAATGTTCTTAGAATTTAACTTCCCAAACCATCCTACTTTGGCAGCTTTTTTCATAACTATGTTTGTTTCCTTATTTGCCTCTTTCCACTTTCCTGCCGCCAAAAAGTCACGCAACTTAGCATAATCAATTCCACTAGCTGAAACCAGAGGCACATTACTGGGTAGAGGTTGTATTTGTGGAGAATTCCCAACATTAGGAACAACAGTAGAACCTACAACAGTTGTGGAAGGGTTGTTAACTGGTTTCGTCGGAGGCATAGTTGTTGGGTATATAGTAGCATTAGCAGAATAATTACCAACTCTGAGTTCAGCTATAACTTCATCAATACTTTGATAACGCTTTCTCCAATCATACAACACCATTTTATCCAGAACCCGACCTAAATCATCACTCACATTAACTTGATTTTTCCAAATAATTTC
>NZ_JAAHGT010000665.1 GCF_010672385.1 Okeania sp. SIO2F4 | reverse complement strand
CTTCATTCAGTAATGTTCGTAATCTACCTGTGGAAATATTGAGTAAAAATGCAGCTTGTGTTGTAGTTGCTTCTTGTATAGTCATAACTATAACGTCTGGGTTTTTAGATTTTAGAATATTAACTCTTAGAAAAAATATACTCGCTCACGAGTAGTTGTAGTTGCTTCTTCTACAGTCATAACTATAACGTCTGGGTTTTTAGATTTTAGAATATTAACTCTTAGAAAAAATATACTCGCTCACGAGTAATTGTATCCATCTCGTCTATGAACAGGTTGGATATGGTTTCGAGACACAGACAAGATTTTGTCCCCATGTCGGACATCAAAATTGCCCTTGGTTCTCACAGTTTTAATTCTGACTCCTTTTAATCCAGCATTTTTGCCTTTGACTACATTGTTGACATCCTCCCGACCCTGCTAATCGAGACAGGGCGGGATTCCCTAACATCACTGATAGGGGCTTCCTGCTGCCTCTTGCCTCCTTTCCTTCGGAATGCTACGCAAACGGAGGAGCTGCGCTAACAGAGGAGCTGCGCTAACATAGCACCTGCATAAACGGGATTTACTCCCTATGTGCTTCGCACAGGCTTCGCCAACGGGTCTAAAGGCGCGCTCCACAGGCTGACACTGCTAGTCCAGCAGCCAAAATATTGATACTTGCGTTTATATCACGGTCATGGTGACTACCACACTCTTGATAATCCCACTCTCTGATATTTAGAGGTAATTTTTCTACTACATGACCACAATTAGAGCAACGCTTGGAACTAGGGAAATATCGGTCCAGAGTGATTAATTCCCGTCCATACCAATCAGCTTTGTATTCTAATTGTCTAACTAATTCTCCCCAGTTGGCATCACTGATAGCTCTTGCGTGCTTTGTGGTCTCTTGGTGCGCGTTCCGCAAGCGAGCTGGCGTCGTCGCGGGGTCGCACCGCTTTTTTACCATGTTTTTTATAGCCAACTCCTCAACTACTATTGTTTGGTTTTCTCTAAGAGCGTTGGGTTGTTAGCTTATGGGTCATGTCAAGTCTTGAATCTTTAATTTTTGCGTGTATCTTGGCAACTTTCAGTCGGGCTTTGTGATAGTTGTTAGACTTTTTGTCGGGTTTTCTATCAAGGGATTTCTGAGCTAACCTCAGTTTTTTGTGTAACTTCTGAAGATTCTTTGGGTTGGCAACTTTTTTTCCATCGCTGGTAGTTAGTAAACTGGTGATGCCTAAATCAACACCAACTTGCTTCTTAATCGGCTTGAGTCTCAAATCTCTGGTGTCGTTGACTCTCAGAGATACAGACCACCTACCACTTGGGTCAAGTTTGACAGTAATTGTACTAGGTACACAACCTGCTGGTAGTTGCCTACTCCAGCTAATGGGTAATGGCTCTGCACCCGATCGCTAAATATACTTGACCATCTTTCCACTTAAAAGCTGCCTTCGTAAACTCAGCCCTACCACCCCATACGCTTTTTCTTGAAGTTGGGATATTGAGCCACTCCACCAAAAAAGTTGGTGAAAGCAGTTTGTAAATGTCTTAAACTTTGTTGCAATGGTACACTGCTGACTTCAGTCAGAAAATCTAAATCTTCCTGCTTTTTCCAAGAGGTAAGCATGGCTGAAGTTTGCTTGTAACTTACTCGCTCTTTGTTCTCATACCATGCAGTAGTTCTTGCAGAAGCGCGCTTTGTTGTAGATGAGGCGTACACACCCCAATGTCCTCCTCAACAGATTTTCCTGTTCTGGAGTTGGGTAAAATCTAAATTTGTACGCCTTTTCAAGCATTTACTGCCTAATTTTCAACATTTACATTTTAACAGATTATTTGTAAAACCGCAACATTGATTGGTTTTCCAATTGCGTCGCTCCCCTACGGGAGAACGCGGGTCAAGGACCAAAATTTTGATAAAATTTCCACACTTAGTTCAATCTTCTCGGTTTTAACCAGAAATAATTATCCATTATTAATTATCCATTAACTCCCGCCATATTTTTGTTTAATTTCTTTCACCCGCGTCACTAACTCCCGGCCTTTTTCAGGGTTTACCATCGCTACAAAATTTGCAAAACCCTCTATAGCAGCTATCACATCATCACTATTACCCCACCTCTTCCCTTGGAGTCCGTCTTTTTCTATCTGATACAAAGTTGCTCGAAACTTCTTCAACTCTTTCCGAGAAATAGTCGGAAACTCATTCACCACAACACCAGTAACTTCAAGTTGACTAGACTTGCGCCGAATAATTCTCGTCTTTTCCTCATTCACAGTAAACCCTTCATGGCTGACAATAGACTCAGTACGTCGGAAAATATTGCAAATGTGTCGGAGACTATCTCCGGAACCAGAAAAAGTCAAGTCATCAGCATAACGAGTATAAACAAAACCAAGTTCCGCTGCCATTTCACTCAGACGTTTATCCAAACGACGACAGATTATATTAGTAATTGCCGGACTAGCAGGAGAACCTTGAGGTAAGTGGCGTTCGCTCTGAGCTACATAATAAGTTTGTCCATCTAATTCAACTTCTGCCACATTAGGTTCGGTGCAGAGGAAAGCCAAAATAGTAGCAGCAGCTTCAGAATAACCCAATGAAAAAAATAACCCTTTAACCCGCTTGTAAGAAATAGAGGGGAAAAAATCTTTCAGGTCAAAATTAATAATCACATCCGCAGCGACATGAGGTTCGGCATTAGTCAGGATAGAATGTCCGGCGCGAAAACCGTGAGCTGCTTCATGGAGGTGAATATTACAGAGAATATTGTCAAGTATCCAAGTTTGAACATTTTTCAAACGTGGCATCGGAGCAGATATTTGTCTTTCTCCCCCTGTTTTTTTAGGAATTTTGAATCGGATATAGTGGGAAATTGTAGAAGTAGGGCGGGAAAATGCTAGAAACCTAAGCTCTCCTACAGTAATATCTATGGCGGTAGCTATATCTTGAGCAGTATTAAGGATAGGGAGGTTGTTACTTTCGAGACGGGAAATATTCCCATCAATATTATTAAGTCCTCCAGATACGCCTTCCCCTAGATAAATAATGTCATTTTCTTTTTGTTCTTGCCAAGCTTCGGCGCGTTCTTGTCTTTCTCGTTCCCGACGTTCTTTAGTTTCTTGTTGTTTGCGACGGGACTCAGCTAATCTTTGTTTGTAGACTTCTTGACGCAGTTTCTTTTGACTGAAAAGGCGGGCATTTTCTTGGCGAAGTTTTCGGAGTTGTTTTTCTAGCTCCCCACGACGCTGAATTTCATCGGTGGGGTCTTGGGGCATTTCTTCACCTTCAGGCCAAAAGCCATAGCGAACCATTTCTGCCAAGATAAATTCTTCGCGACCTATTTCGCGAATACGAGCATATAGTTCTTTGCGGGAGCGTGGGCGATCGGTCATTTCAGTTATCAGTTATTGGTAACTACAGTAATAGGGAGACTAGAAAATCCAAAATTTCCTTTTTTATATCTTTAGAAAAGAGAGACTATTAATTTTATTTCTTTGGTTATTTTCAGTCAAAAGCAAAAATTATTTATAGCAATTAGTATTCAGCTATAGCAAAATAGCTTGTAACATTTTATCTAATGGAGCTTAGTCTCCAAATTTCATTTTTGCTGAGGTTTGGAGATCAAACCCCTACAGTTTTTTTCAAATCAAAATTTATTTACTATAAAGTCTCAGATACTAGAAAAAAAGCTATATGTATAATTTTGACATTTTTACTAGCTTAGTACACCCAGTTAAATATTTTATTTACTGAAATGATATTAACCTGGTCTGAACATGAACTAAAATCTCTAAGTCGAAAAATTGAGAAATTAACAAGAATGAATCTTGGAGGTTTCTCAAATTTATTCTTTCTTTCTTCGTGCTTCTGAAAAATTTAGATATTCATAGAAATGAATTATAATGCTTGTTCAATTTTACTTATTCCTTCCTTCTATTATAAAAGAGGTAATTATTAATTATTAATTGTTAATTATTAATTGTTTAACTCTTCCTTCTTCAAATTAATCCTACTTTTTTAAGAGCTTTTTCTGCTGCACGTTTTTCAGCTTCTTGTTTACGATTCCCTTTACCAACTCCATATAATTTTCCCCTAACTCTAACTTCAGCAGTGAATACTTTAGCATGGTCTGGACCTTCCCCATCATTAGATTCATATTTAGGATTTTCTCTAAATTTTGCCAATGCCCACTGTTGAAATTTACCCTTAGTATCTACTAAATCATTGGGTGGTGAATTCTCCTCAGAATCAGGAAAAATTAGATCATCTGCAACAGGTTGAAAAAGTCTCTTGACAAAAGGTCTAACTTTCGTCAAATTTGAGTCGAGAAAATAGGCTCCAATTATTGCTTCAAAAGTATCACTAAGTAAAGCTGGATTTTGCCGACCACCATCTTTTTCTGCACCTTTACCTAAGCGCATTTTTTCACCAATTCCTAATTGAAGTGCAAATTTTGCTAATTGTTTTTCATCTACTAAAAGTGAACGGAGGCGAGTCAGTTCTTTAGGTTTTAAATCGTGTTCTTCTTTATATCTTCTATATAGTAATTCTCCTACTAAGAAACCTAGTACAGCATCGCCCAAAAATTCGAGACTTTCATTGTCTTCTTCATCCCCAGAATTTTCGTTTAAATAGGAACGGTGGGTTAAAGCTTGTTTGAGAAGTTCTTGATTTTTAAATTCGGGTATTTTATCTATCATCTGCCAATTTTAAATTTATTGATGTTTATCTATATTAATCCTTCTTGTTTCAATTTAGCTAGTGCATTTTCAGCCGCAAGTTTTTCTGGATATTTTTTACTTCTACTTTTACCTTCACCATACATTCTATTAGCTACAAATACTCTAGATAAAAAATTAGGTTTATTGTCTGAACCACCACATTTATTAGATTCATATTTAGGAATTTGTTCAATTTTTTCTAATGCCCATTGTTGAAATTTAGCTTTAGTATCTACTAAATCATTGTCTAAAGACATTAGATAGTCTGCAACAGGTTGAAAAATTTTGTTCACAAAAGAGCGAAGGTTCATCAAATTTGAGTCAATAAAATAGGCTCCAATGATTGCTTCAAAAATATCACTAAGTAAAGCAGGGTTTTGCCGACCACCATCTTTTTTTGCACCTTTACCTAAGCGCATTTTTTTACCAATTCGTAATTGAACCGCGAATTTTGCTAATTGTTTTTCATCTACTAAAAGTGAACGGAGGCGAGTCAGTTTTTTAGGTTTTAAATTGTGGTCTTCCTTATATCTTCTATATAGTAATTCTCCTACTAAGAAACCTAGTACGGCATCCCCGAGAAATTCTAAACTTTCGTTGTCTTCTTCATCCCCATCCTCATAATTTTCGTTTAAATAGGAACGGTGGTTTAAAGCTTGTGTCAAAAGTTCTTGATTTTTAAATATAGTAATTCTTCTACTAAGAAACCTAGTACGGCATCCCCAATAAATTCTAAACTTTCGTTGTCTTCTTCATCCCCATCCCCAGAATTTTCGTTTAAATAGGAACGGTGGGTTAGAGCTTGTGTCAAAAGTTCAGA
>NZ_JAAHGT010000664.1 GCF_010672385.1 Okeania sp. SIO2F4 | reverse complement strand
AGCATGATAGGAGCTACGAACTAAAGGGCCAGAACGAACATGATAAAAGCCCATTTGTTTAGCGATCGCTCCAAGCTGGTCAAACTCTTCTGGGGTCCAATATTTTTGCACGGGCAAATGTGCTAGGGAAGGTCGCATATACTGGCCTAAAGTTATGCGATCGCATCCTACTCTTCTCAAATCTGCCATTGCTTCTACTACTTCAGTTTCTGCTTCTCCATGTCCCAACATTAACCCAGACTTAGTGGGAATATTAGGGTTAAACTCCTTAACAATTCGCAATACATCAAGCGATCGCTCATACTTTGCCCCACGACGGACAGGACCTTGCAAACGCCGTACTGTTTCTATATTATGGTTATAACAAGCAGGTTGAGCATTCACAACTACCTCTATCCGTCTTCTTTGTCTTTCAGTTAAAGAAACAGACAACTTATCAACACCCACTCCATTCTGACCACCCCAAAAATCAGCAGTCAAGACCTCTATTTTCGCCTCTGGGTTCCGCTTTCTAATAGCCGTCATTGTTGCTACAAACCAACTAGCACCACCATCTGACAAATCATCCCTAGCCACAGAAGTCAGTACCACATATTCCAAACCCAACAATTCCACAGCTTCAGCTACTTTTTCCGGTTCCTTGGGGTCTAAGGGAATTGGAGCGTGACCCTTATCCACTTGACAAAATGCACAAGACCTTGTACAAGTAGGACCCATCAACAAAAAAGTAGCTGTCTTTTGAGCATAACATTCACCTCGATTAGGACAGCGACCTTCCTCACAGATTGTATGGAGCTGACGCTGCTTGATAATTTTCTGTACAGTAGAAATCTCACTAGCTTTGCCCAAAGAGGGACGTAGCCACTTTGGCATACTCTGAATTTGGGCTTTCATATCTACTTGATTGACCATTTTTTTGTAGCCTTGACATTTTTCCAACGTTGCGCAATTGCGACAGTGCGGGATTCCTAAGTCTCACGACTTAGGTTTTCTGCTTCTGGGGTACCTGCCTCTAAGGCCATTCCCTCTTTCCGGTCTTGCGGTGGCTCTACAGTACGTAGCCAATCAAACCACTCCCCTAGTCACTGCGAGCGCAGCAGCCTGGTGGATCATAACACATTATTGTGAGAAGCGCAACATTGATTTGTATGCCGTGATGACACTCTACTAAAATAGAGTGCATCTCTTCGAGAGAGGTTATCATAAAAAATTAAAAATAATATAGCAGTCGCCAGAGCGGTTAGGACATTCTCGCTCCTCTCAAATATATTCACAGCAAGAATTTAACTTCTGACTTCTGACTTGTGACTTGTGACTTCAGCTATAACTTTGTGGGTTTCTATATCAAGAACAGGTGAATATTAAAGCCAAGATTTAGCTATACTTATGGCTGACTATAAGAATATAGATAAGATTAATTTGAAAACACCAACTCATCACTGGAGGTGCTAGTCGTGGCAGGACACAAAATTTTAGTTATTGATGATAGTAAAGTCATTAGAGTAAGAGTCCAAGAAATGCTTCCTCAAGGAAACTTTACTGTTATAGAAGCAAAGGACGGCCAAGAGGGATTGAAATTTATTGTTAAGGAACGCCCTAACTTGATTATGTTAGATTTTCTATTACCAAAAGTTACTGGTTGGGAGGTATTTCAAAAAATTCAATCCGACTCTAAACTAAAAAAGATTCCCTTAGTTCTCATGTCAGGTCGCAAGGAAGAGGTAACAGATAAAATTCCTGAACCTTTCAATAAACATTATTTTGCTTTTCTAGAAAAACCTTTTGAGAAAAAAGAATTAACTGCAGCTATTAAGTCTGCCTTTGATTTGGCCAAAAGACGTCCTCCTGAGCAAGTCGATGCTGGTTCGGGGGGTAGTTCTGAAGAGATTCAGGCGTTACAAGCTCAAGTTAAGAAAATGCAGGCTGAAATTGTAGCATTGAAAAAACAAATGACTCAACTTGTGACTATTGTCAAACAAAAGTTGAAGTAGTGAAATTAGACATTAAGTATTGCTTCTTGATTACTCTAATATTTTTTCCCCCAGGAATATTTATACATTTTGGGCATTGGCATTATTTATCTTGACATACTCCCAATTGCAATGGTTGGGAGACAAAACCCCCTGCTAGATAAAATGTCTGGCAAATTAACCATTATAGTAGAGACTTTGTATGCAAGGTTTCTAATCCATTTCTTTGTAACAATGTCTTGAATAAATTTTCTATCAAATCTTCCAATCACTGGCGCAGATCGCTGCTATTTATTAAGTACAGTTTCAATACTCAGAAGTCTGGTTTATTTGTAAATCAATCAAATATTTATGGTATGTTCCGACCTAACCCGACTTCTCTACCTCAGTTATATTTTATTAAGTCCAGCTCGATCGATAAATGGTATAAGAGTTGGGGCTAGTAACTGTTGGCTATAGCGTGTCTTAAGTTACTGAGGTACAGTTGTTTTTCTTCTTTTATATTCCCTATTCCCTACTCCCTATTCCCTACTCCCTAAAACCAACAAATTTTGTACCTCACCAGTATGGGAACTGCTATATAATCTAGTACAATCTATAATAATCAGCAATTATCTGTTTTATGCTACTAGGATTCAAAACCGAACTGCACCCAAATAAACAGCAAAAAATCATGCTTGCTAAACACGCGCTTTGTTGCAAGCAAGACACGCCTGGAATTGAGGATTATGGTTAACCAGAAATATATTGCAGCATAACCTACTTCACCCAGATAGCAAAATCAAATTCCTTACTGCTATTGACTTACATAAACTTTTAGTAGCAATGGTCAAGCCGGAATGTTCTTGGTATTATCAGGTATCTAAATGCTCTCCTCAATATGCTTTGAGGTATTTGTCAGAAGCTTGGAAAAGATGTTTTTTGCTCATTTCAGGTCAACCCAAATTTCAGAAAAAAGGTAGAATTTAAGTTCAATGAAATTGATGTTACAGTAATTGTTCAACCGTTCTACTGAACTTACTCAAACTTACCCAAAATCATATTTGAGCTTTGGAGTCTAGCTTCCTGCTTCTGTGAGAACCACTGACCACAGTCTGTAACTTATTCTCAAGAGCAGGCTTAACATCGGTGGGAACTCCACCTACTAATACACATAGTTTTCGTGCGTTTACAGCAGCATTAATTGTTTTTTGCTGATTATTAACTTTTAACCTGCAATTAGATTAATTTCATTTTAATTGGTCATCTACCTGCAATAAATCTATGACATTGATTAGATAACAAGACAAAGAATGCACAATTGTCTACAATATTGTCCAATTATTAGCCCTGCTCATTCTCCTGAGTAAAAGAAAAATAAATTATGGTACTAGATTCAGAATTTCTCGCTCAACTCAAAACTTCTACCCCTCGACTACTGAATTTACTCGCAGGTTTTTCTCAAGTTGAAGTCTTAGTAGTGGGAGATTTAACCCTGGATGAATTTATGACTGGTCAAGTGGAGCGTATTTCTCGTGAAGCACCAGTATTAATTCTGCGTCACGAAACTACAGATAGAGTACCTGGGGGTGGAGCTAATGCGGTTTATAATTTTGCTAAGTTGGGCGCTAAAGTTAAGGTTGTTGGTTTGTTAGGAAAAGACGATCAAGGTATTGCACTGCGTCACATTTTTGAATCTGCTGGAGTTGATACTACTGGAATTTTAGTTGACTCTAACCGCCCCACAGTGACTAAAACTAGAATCTCAGGTCATGCTCGTCAGTCTGTAACTCAACAAATTGTTAGGGTAGATCGAAAATCTGATGATTTGCCAGAAGTTTATTTGCAAGTGCAACTGGCGGAGTGTATTCAGCGACAAGTTGGTACAGTAGATGCAGTAATTTGTTCAGACTATGGAGATGGTGTTCTCACAGCAACAGTTATAGAAGCAGCTATATCTCATTCTCAAAGAACTATTGTAGATACTCAGAAAGATTTACAACGTTACAAGGGTGCAACTCTATTTACTCCTAATCTTCCCGAAGCGGAGAAAGCTGTGGGATATGCAATTACTAATTTTGATACTCTTTATCAAGCAGGGTGTGACTTGTTGCAGTTAACAGATGCAGAGCAAATTTTAATTACTCGTGGTGAAGAAGGAATGACTTTGTTTGACCGCATAAATAGTTCAAGTGCTAGTTCAAATGCACCCCCACCTTCTTTTACTATTTCTGATACTGATGATGCTGCCATTTATTGTTGGCATATTCCTGCTTTTAACCGGACTGATGTTTTTGATGTGACTGGTGCTGGGGATACGGTTGTTGCTGCTTTAACTTTAGCTTTGGGTGTTGGTGCTTCGACTTGGGAAGCTGTAGTTTTGGGAAATTTGGCTGCTAGTGTGGTAGTGCGTAAGTTTGGTACGGCGACTACAACAGTGGATGAGTTGCGGGAGACTTTAGAGGTGCTTGTGGGTTAAGTTAGGAGTCAGGAGTCAAGAGTCAGGAGTCACTAGGTAGAAAGGAGTAGGGGCCGCCGTTCACCCCTACAGGCAATACAGATAATTCAAAATCTCGTGAGTTGACGGAATATTATTATGTTAGAACAAGTGTTTAATTTAGCTAAACAACTTCCTGTTTCCGAACAAATTAGTTTAATTAAAAAAATGATAGTTGAACTTAGGAAAAATCAATCTTCTCGATATTCTTTATGCCTATAGAAAAATTACAGTCGGAATTGGCTAAAGATTTAGCGGAGGCAGGATATAAATCAAGAGAGGATATAGTGAATTTATTACGAGCAGTGAGATCGGAAATTTCACAAGAACGTAAGCAATGTTATTCACTTAATAATTAGGGCTTGCTGATTAAATCTAAAAGTATTCGAGGATAACGGTTTTAGCCTTTTTAAGTCTTGAAAAATTACAAGGTTTTCCTTCTAGGGATCTCAAAAAGTTAGGTTCTTGGGTTGACGTGAGGCAGAAAAATCAAGGGATAATTTTTCCTCCTGCCTCCTGGCTCATTCCCCATTCCCCATTCCCCATTCCTCCTGACTCCTGTACGGGCGATTCGCGAATCGTCCCTACGACTCCTGACTCCTACTGTTACCCATAAGACTTTTTCAGCAAACCCTAATTAAAGTCATGCTACAGAATGTTGGGTTGAAGAATGAAACCCAACCTACGCAATTACATCTGATAATTATTGATTCACAGGCAGTAAAAAATACTTGTAATGCTAGTATCAACTCCAAAGGATTGGCGTTGGTGAAATAAGGTATGAAATTCAACTAGCGGTAGATTTTAAGCCAAAACAAGAGTGCGAATTATACCTATTTCTGCCTCGCGGTCGTCACCGAAAAACTCCTTTCTAACTCCTAACTCCTGACTCCTGACTCCTGTCAAATCATACAATCATTCACCAACGCCAAAAATATGTATCCTACCATTACTATGCAGGAGTATCCATTATTCTATAGCGCTACTTGAATCGGGAATAGGGAATAGGTATGGAGGGAATAGTAAACGGTTAAAAGGTTTCAGGGTTTAGAAATGTCAAGAGCCTTAATGCGTAGTGCTATAGTTGA
>NZ_JAAHGT010000663.1 GCF_010672385.1 Okeania sp. SIO2F4 | reverse complement strand
TATAAGAAGATTGCTAATTTTTTCAACCATTAGCTTAGTAAAAGCTTGAAAAACTTTGTCATTGCGACTTTGTTCTTTTTCCTGATTTCTATCAATATCATTGCTACTACTACCTTGTAAATTATCAAAGTCGATCGCCCGAGTCTTACTATAATAAACACTTATGGACTCACGAGTTTTTTCTATCTCCCATGGAACTGAATCATTTTTTAATTTAGCAGTATCGTCAACAATTATATCTGATTTATATTGATCGTAATTGTTATTCATGGCATTGTTAAAGTTTGAATCGTAATTCTCTGTCAATTCCTCTTGTACCTTTTTTACAAAATCATAAAATACTTTAGTGTATTTTGTTTCTTCATTCAGAATTTCATACCATAAAATGCTTTGTTTATACTCCTTGATGTCTCTATTAATTTTGACAAGGTATCCCAAGCCTATAGTGATAGGAATGGAAACAATCAAAGAAACTAAAAAAGTATAAGATAATAAAACTCGTTTGAATCTAGATAAATTATTTTCGGGTTTAAACATAATTGAAAATCCTATATTTTAAGTACTTAAATACAAAGAAGCTGTTGTAAGTTTTTTTCGGCTATAAAGCCTTGCTACAAATAGTACTCCTGTAGACAATGAGGGTATAGCACTCACTACTTATCAAAAGTGCCCTAAATATTCGCCGACAATGCCTGGTCAGAGGTACGTGTTGGACAGGCAAAATTTTACCAGCCCTGCTTGGTTATGTTAGGTTTCGTTAGGGTTAAAGTAAAATCAGGACGGAATTAGTAAAAGTACTATTGAGGGTAATCTTTGTTAGGGAGTGGGGGAAGAACTTCTGATCGTCTTGCGCCTAAAGTGTTAAAGATGGTTGAGCTTGGATATTCTTATCGTTATATTGCTTCACAACTTCATTTGAGTAATGTCAAGTCCGTTTAATTGCACATACAATAATGGCATCTATAGGGTTCAAGGATATTCTAGGCAGTTGAGTTTCTTTCTTCTTGAGATGCCCTATAAATAAGTGATTGAGTATTTTCTACTGACTACTGACTACTGACTACTGACTACTAAATTGATAGCGAGGTTATTTAACCGGATTTGATATAAGACTAGTGTTTCGGACATTGTTAAACGACATCGAATGTATGGGGAGCAAAAGGATAGTGAGAGTTGAAATCATTATTCCACAAAACTTTCACTATTGACAACACCTGTGTTACAGTTGCTACTCAAACACCTATATTTTAGGACTATCACTCACAGAGGTCTGAAAGCTATACCTGGTAATAAATATAGCCTTAGCGTGGTTTTCTGTATAGTTGCTACTCAAACCCCCTTATACCGATACTACCGGATTTAATATTACATATTCCTTTCCTAAATGATCGAGCACTTTTTTTGATATCTTGAATTCAGTAACTTGTTAATAATTCAATCAAGTCCTCAGTTATCGGACAACCTGTTTCCCTTTCAAAATGAAGAAACATCGGACTAAAATTTGCCTCAAGAAAAATATATTCTCCATTAGGTTTAAATCGCCAATCAATACCAGTCCATTTCAAACCAAATGCTTTGGTAATAGCTAAACATTGTCTTTTTATATCCTCTGGTGTTTCTAAATAGATTAATTTGGCTTGTTTATCTTCCCGAAAATCTAAGGAACCACTCCGAATTTCAGCCGAATAAACTTTTTCCCCAATCACATAACTGCGAATATTTGTACCAGGAATATATTCTTGAATAGTTACAGGAGAAATACTTAAAGCTAAATTCATCCGATTAATTTCTAGATGTTCTTTCGTTAAAAGCTGAGTATGAGAACCACCATAAACAGGTTTAAAAATTACATCCAGATAAGATTGAGAGAAATTGATAATTTCCTGAGCATCATTAGTAACTAATGTAGCTGGAATAGTTACACCTATTTTTTTCGCTAAACTTAATTGTAATGGTTTCTCTTTATGAAATTCATAAGCTTCCCAACCATTAACCCATTTTTCCGGAGTAGAACGCATAAAAGAGCGTAATAAACCAGTTGCATCATTAACTGCTATTGTCTGCTGATATGAATCGGTTAATTGAGGAACATTTACTCCAGAAAAAGTCCGCCAAAAAATTTTATTTATATCTGTTAAATCCCATTGTCTGCCATCTGGAAATGTTAAAAATCCTGTGTGATTAATAGGTTGCCAAGATATTTTTAACTTGGAGGGAAATAAACGAGTATCTAAATAATCAACTGTTATTCCTTTTGCTGTGAGAGATTGTTTGAGGTGAGCAGCATGAATATCTTCATCACTACCCAGAATTAAAATTTTCATAAGTTAATCAAATGCAATTTTTATAAATAGACATCTTCAGAAATTATATCAGTATTATCCCAAAATCCTGTAGAGACTTTGCACAAGTTATACTATTTAAGTTGAAATATCAAACTATTTGTCACATATCTATTGGTTGAAATAATCCTCGAAAATTAGTATCACTAAAAGTTATCATATCAAATGTGCAAAATAATTCTACTTATTAATCTCTCCATTTTCCTATCTCCATATCAATTATCGGTAGTAAATATTAACCTATTCCATATCATATCTTACAATCTGACTTTAAACTTTTAACTTTTGACTTCAGTGAAACGATATTACTTAAATTACCTCTGTTAGTCATCCTAAAAATATTTTTTCCTGCTGTTCGTAAAAATCTCTTATACTAAACAGGATTTAGTAAGACCACAAATGAGTACGTATAGTGTAACCAGTAGTAATCTGTTAATTTTTTAATTTCATCCGTCATAGAGTTGAGAAGACAACATCTTTTTTCTAGAACCATTTCCAGTTGCTCAATTGTTTCAAAATGTTTATTGTGCTCATGTTCATAAACTAATCCCCATAATCTCTCAGCAGGCTGTAATTCAGGTTTGGAAAACCAAGCTTGAAGAATTTAAGCAATTAGAGCAGTTAGGAAAAATTGATTTATATTACTTAGATGCAGTGGAGTTTAGTATGATTCCTTAGGTTCCTTATGTCTGGCAAGATGTCGGAGAGTACTCAAGGATTCATAGTCCCCATAATCCTTACTTTCTCAATGTTTGAGGAATCATGAATCCCCAGAATCATCTGGAAAGTTATGTTTCAACTCAGACAATTAATTCTGATATAATTATACCAAATTCAAAAAGTAAAGCTATTCACCTTACCGAATTATTAATTAATTAATTATTAATAATTAATTCTGGTTTAAAGCCTCCCCTTTTAAGGAAAAAAGCGGTCGTTTGCGGAGCAGTCCGTTAGGATGGGATGGCGAGGTTTCCCGCTCTTGACAGAGCCGCTGCCTCTTACAGAGGAGCTTCGCTAACGCTAACGCCATATCCAATCGACCAAGAGAAAAGTGCTCTTGAATTTCCCAATATTCAATTACCGAGCGGTTAAAACCCGAGGTAATTATCAATTATCAATTATCAATTAATGAACTCCTGACTACTGACTACTGACTACTCCAAACCTAAGTTGCTCAAGTTTATGAAATTGGTATTATTTCTCGTATATATGGTTTTTTCCTACTATAAATAAACCCACAGTGATTGTTGTATATCGATCATATATTCATACAAGTGATGGGATTTTTGATAAACTTGAAGAGTGGTCAGAACTGCAAATTACTATATTTAGTATGAAAATCTTATTTCTTTCCCTTTGGCTACTTATACAAAAAAATTATTATTTTTCATCATATTTATAATACCAAATTTAAACAAGATAGTTAAATAGAGTTACAGTAAAATCCTCTGGAAAAACTATTACACCACTTTTTGAATTGATGAACAAAAAAGTTTTATATCATGTTCTGATAATTAGGTATAAATAAACTTTAAGTTTGTAGTTTAGCTTTAATGCTCCAAATATGTCTCTGCCACTAAAGCGCAACTACGAAGTTCTATTATAAGTATTTTACTAAACATGATATTAGAGTTTTAGAGAACAAGGAACAGGAAACAGAAAGTAATATTAAAACTGTACCTTATTATCTGCTAAAACTGCTGTAAGATATTTCCACTCCTCCTAAAACCTAATACCTACCCAAGAATACAATGTTACTACATTGCATGAAATTGGTATCATTAATTATCCTCAATTAACTAGATAAAATTAATCCTCAAATTATCTAGAGATTGCACATCTTCTATAATCGCAATTAAATCTCCTGATAGAGTAGATATATTAACCGAGTTATTAATAATTTCAACACTATAATTATCCATAGTTCCTGGTAAATGAATTTGGTCAAAAGCAACGTCAAAATTTTTAACTAAAGCAAAGTCTAAATTTCCAAAGCCAAGATAAAAAGGTACTCCTTCAGAAGAACCAAGTATAAATTTGTCTGCTGTGTTGACTTCTGAACTACCAATTAATATATCAATTTCTCCCACACCTAAATTATTAGGAATTATTCGATCATTGATTAGATCATATCCCAAAGTATTAACACCAACAATTCTAGTATTGTTGCCAAAAGCAGTAATAATATCATTGCCATTAGTACCTGTGAAAAATCCTATACGTTGAATTTCAAATGCTCCAAACTGAACGTAATGTTCTAAACCAGAATTCAATTCTCCTCTATTGATAGCAACATTAACGCTAGGATAAGATTGCCGATAAATCTCCTCATTGAAATCTCCACCTTCTTCTCCTAATGCAAGAGTAGTCACCCCACCTTCTTCCGATCCTGGTTGAGTGATACTGCCATCATCAAAAGGAGTTGGAATACCCCCTTCTTCTCCTAATGCAAGAGTAATCACCCCACCTTCTTCTCCTATTGCAAGAGTTGTTGCTATTCCTTCTTCTGTTCCTACTTGAGTAATAATCCTATCATCAGTAATAATAGGAAAACCACCTTCTTCTCCCAATGCTTCAGTTGTAAAACCATCACCACCTTCTTCTCCCACTGCGAGAGTGGTAGGTGTGGGTACAGGAGCAAAACCACCTTCTTCCCCTATTGCTTGAGTAGTTCCTACTCCTGGAGGTAAAGCTATTGGAGTAATCCCAGCTTCTGCTCCCAAAGTTGCAGTTGTTGGTACAGGTGAATTACCGCCTTCTTCTTCCGTTGCTACAGTTGTGGGTATAGCTTCACTGAAACCCCCTTCTTCTCCTATTTCTTGAGTAGTTGCTATAGGGTCGCCACCACTTTCTGAATTATCAAAAGCTTCAGTTGTATTACCACCCTCTTCTCCTAATGCAAGAGTAGTTATAGGTGCAGTGGAGTTATTAGGAAGAGGATTTCGTTCAACTTGACTTGTTTGTAGAGATTTCAACAGTTCCGGAGTTGATTTTCCAAAAGGATGATTTTTTGTCATATTTTCTCCCAGTTCAACTTTATACTTAATATGGAAAATAACGAAGATATTTTTTCAAATCTTCTCTCAATCACAGCATAATCTAGTAAATATTAATATAGATGACTAAACTACCCAATGACATAAATGAGGCGATCGCCCAAGCAATGGAAGCGACTAAAGCAGCTCTCCAAGATA
>NZ_JAAHGT010000662.1 GCF_010672385.1 Okeania sp. SIO2F4 | reverse complement strand
AGCTCTTCTAACGCACTACACCTCATTCATTCTCAATAAGAGTTTGATTTTAGTTGAAGTATTCTTCAGTTCCCGAACGCAAATTCGTCTCTATATATAGCTTTCAACTAGCTTGTCACCCCGTGAGCTATTTGTGACATCTTTAAAGCGGTTTTCATATGAATAAACCACGGCATCATCTTGAGTAATTTGAGCGATCGCTCAAATTGCAGTTTTCATCCTTGATAGACCACACTCTCCTCCAGAAACCCTAAGTATCGTATATTAGACCTCTGGTGGAAAAGAGGGAGTAGGGGCGAAGAGCGAATCGCCCGTACGGGAGTAGGAGGAAAGAATTGATGGTTTATACGTATGGGATTGATTTAATTTTTGATTATCACGCCTATGTCTATTTATTCAGTCATAATTTGAAGAACGAGGGCTTTTATACTAACTCCTGACTCCTAACAATGAGTTTAGTAGTCTACTCAACTGAAAAGCGCTGTAAAGTTAATTGGTATAAGAGACACTCAAGACACTCAAAAGTCAAAAGTTTAAAGTAACCTACATTTTGTGCTTCAACTTGTATTATAATAGCCTACAGAAAACTTGTGTATTTAATTAAGTAGAATTACTTATGGTGTTTAGTGACTTCAAGTGAGATCATAAAGCTAATCAGCTCATAATTTTTAATATTAAAAAAATGTCAGTAGATGGAAGAAATAACAGTCAAAAATATCGACCACTTAGGAATACTGGCAGGACTAATTGATGAGATAGGAATAGTGGAAATAATCAACCAAAAATTATGAGTTAATAGTCGAGAAAAAATTACATCAGGACAAGTAATTAAAGCCTTAATTATTAACGGGCTAGGAATGGTATCACGTCCTCTATATTTATTTAGTAATTTCTGGGAATACAAGGCTGTAGAAAAATTCTTAGGAACAGGTATAAAAAGTGAATATTTAAACGATGATACTCTCGGTAGAGTGATGGATGACATTTATAAATTAGGGTTAACAAATTTATTTGTAGAAATAGGACTATTAGTTACTAAAAAGTTTCAAATTGAAACAAAATCTGCTCACTTAGATTCAACATCATTTCATTTGCATGGAGAATATAATCATATTGAAACTACTGAAAACTATCAAAAAAGTACAATATTTACTCAGGAAAAACCTATATTAATTACAAAAGGCTATTCTCGTGACCATCGGCCAGATTTCAAACAATGTCTATTAGATTTAGTTGTCAGTAGTCATAGTGGAATACCATTGTTTATGAGAGCTGCCCATGGGAATGAATCAGATAAAGCAGTATTTGGTGAAATTTTAACGGAAGTGAAAAAACAAATCAAACTAGATAGTATTATGGTCTGTGATAGTGCCTTATATAGCCACGAGAATCTGAAATTAATTTCTAATTTAAAATGGATAACTAGAGTCCCAATGACTTTAAAAAAAGCTCAAGAAGTAATTGAATTAGACATGGAAAAAGTAAAAATTTCCTCCTCAAAAGACCCATAAATTAAATAAATAACTAGGGTTATTCAAGAAAAAGGATAGAAATGGTTGGAGCAAAAAGTTACTTATGCTGGTATTACACAAAGATGGTTAATTGTGGAAAGTGAACCCCGGAAAAAAAGTGATATCCAGAAGTTAGAATCGAAAATTGAACAAGAACAAAAGACGGCATTAAAGCTAGTAAAAAAATTAGAAACAACTGGATTTGATACAGATTTCCCAGCTCAAAATTACTTAAAATATATCAACAAAAAACTGAAATTATGGAATGTGGAATCTTGATAAATCAAGGAAAAAATCTTAAATAAACAGTCTATATTCTCTCATCATCAAATAACAATTCAACCAAGAGTCTCAGAGATTATTGAAGAAATTTAGTGGCAGGTCGATTTATTCTGGCGACGAATATTGAGTCACATTCAGAAATTAAAAGCCCAGAAATACTGTGGAACTATAAAAATCAACAGGCTGGTGAAAGAGGTTTTAGCTTCCTCAAAGACCCACAATTTTTGGCCGATAGTTTTTTTGTAGAAAAACCCCAAAGACTGGAAACAATATTGTTGATTATGTCACTGTGTTTATTAGTATATAATCTCGGCCCAAGAGAGCTGAAAAATACTTTAAAAAGAACAAATAATGGAGTTAAAAACTAGTTAGGAAAGCTGATAAATACTCCGACATTAAGATGGATATTTCAATGGTTTCAAGGGGTTCATTTATTAATAATAGACCGGTCTCCAAAAGTAGTTAATCTCACAGAAGAACGGAGCTTAATTTGATAATTTTTACCCTCTTGTTGTCAAAAATATGATCGCTAATGTGCATTGGGTGTGCAATCATTCTCCGGAGAATGCTGCGATCGCCATGGCGATCCGCACCGTCCGCAGCACCATCGCAGCACCTGCTACATGAAAATTGATTGATGCTTTCAACTCCAGTGTAGTTACTCCTGTGTTTCCTGCTGCCAACAGAACTCCCTGGTTCCCCAACAATACTCGTGCTACTCCTAGAATTTTATGTTCTATAGAATGAATTTGTTTAATTTGTTGGCTCAAATTCTGATGGTGATTCATGTATCCCTTTCTACTACATTATGAAGTGCGGAATGTGGGAAGTAAGATTTTATCGGCTTAAAACTTTGACCAAAAAATCAGGTCAATAACCTCCCCTTTCAAGGGAATGAAAAAAAATCAACTTCAGTATTTCAAGCCAGATGCTTCAGTCAGAGGTACTAATAACTGATAACTGAAATGACGCACTCAGTAATTTCCAATTTTTGATGATACAGTTATGAGGAGAGCTTGGAGTAGTTATTTATAGTTACCCCATACTAGAAGTTTGTTTTCGCCTCAAACTATTATAGCAAAAGTTTTTCATAAATCAGCGACGAGAAAATTAGAGCCAAAATTAGGAGCAAAGCTGCTGAAATTCTTTACAAAAAAATAGTAAGTGCTTTAAGATCGAGTATTACAATGAAATAATCATAAATGAAACTCCAGGATAGACATCTTGAAAGAACTGTTAATTACGGCAACTGATACGGACGCTGGCAAAACAATATTGACGATCGCTCTTACTGCCTACTGGCAAACCTACCACAAAGACCTTAAATTAGGTTTATTTAAACCTATTCAAACTGGCATTGGCGATCGCGAACTCTACACCAAACTATTTTCCCTAGACCAATCCCTTGACGAAATTAATCCTTTATGGTATGAAACACCCGTTGCTCCTCCGGTAGCTTCAGAACGGGAAGGTCGTCTGGTAGAATTAGATCGGGTATGGTCAACCTTTACAACCTTGCGACAACAAAAAGATTTTGTATTAGTTGAAGGTTTAGGAGGACTGGGTTCCCCTGTAACTCATGAACTCACAGTAGCAGACATAGCTAGAGATTGGCATTTACCTACTATTTTGGTTGTACCAGTCAAATTAGGGGCGATCGCTCAAACTGTAGCAAATGTCGCCCTAGCTCGTCAAATGAAGGTTAATCTTTTAGGAATTATTCTTAATTGTGTGAAACCTTGCTCAGAAAAAGAAATAGCTGACTGGACTCCAGTTGAACTAATTGAATCCTTAACGCAAGTACAAGTTTGTGGAGTTATACCACATTTAGCAGATATTACTGACTTAGGTAAATTAGCTAAAGCAGCTTCTAACCTAGATTTAGAAAAATTTTTGCCAGTATTAACCAAAGTATAGCAGAAGTCAGGAGTCAGGAGTCAGGAGTCAGGAGTCAGGAGTCAGGAGTCAGGAGTTAAATTCTTGCTTGGTGGTGGTGCATTGTAATAGTAGTGCATTGTCATTATATTTGTTACGAGAACAGTGGGAGCATCTTGCTCCCGTGCCAGATATTCTTTTTTCCTGTATACCATAGTCAGAAGTTAAATTCTTGGTGGTGGTGCATTGTAATGGTAGTGCATTGTCATTATTAGGACTTACGCAGACAAACTCAAAAACCTGGTTTTTCCTAGATGTCTATAATAAAAACAATGATTTATCATAAAAACCCGGTTTCGCGTGCGTAAGTCTTGATTATGTTTGTTACGAGAACAGTGGGAGCATCTTACTCCCGTGCCAGATATTGTTTTTTCCTGTATACCATTACTATACAGGACTACCAGATTCTTAATTATCAAAAATATGGTTTCAACTATTCAGACCTCAAATTCTGCGATCAAATCTCAACTGCGCTCAGACATTAGCAAACTGCAACCTCTATTAGTTGAGTGGCGACGACATCTGCATAAAAGACCGGAATTAGGTTTCAAAGAACACTTAACAGGAAAATTTATTTCCCAAAAATTACAAGAGTGGGGCATCGAACATCAAACAGGAATTGCTAACACAGGTATAGTCGCAACTATTAATAGCGGTAAACCCGGTCCTGTACTTGGTATTAGAGCAGATTTAGATGCGCTACCAGTGCAAGAATTAAACGATGTTCCATATAGATCGATACATAATGGTATTATGCACGCTTGTGGCCATGATGGACATACAGCGATCGCTCTCGGTACTGCCTACTATCTCGCTAATCATCGTCAAGATTTTAGTGGTATAGTCAAAATCATTTTCCAACCTGCCGAAGAAGGACCTGGAGGCGCTAAACCAATGATTGAAGCGGGAGTGCTGAAAAATCCTGATGTAGATACCATCATTGGTTTGCACCTGTGGAATAATCTCCCCCTAGGAACATTGGGAGTCCGCAGTGGTGCATTAATGGCAGCTACTGAAAGATTTAGTTGCACAATTTTGGGCAAAGGTGGGCATGGAGGAATGCCACATCAAACAGTAGATTCTATTGTAGTTGCAGCACAAATTGTTAATGCTTTACAAACAATAGTAGCTCGGAATATTAATCCTATAAATTCAGCAGTTGTCACCGTCGGGCAGTTGAATGCAGGTAGAGCATTTAATGTTATTGCCGATACTGCCAGAATGAGTGGTACAGTCCGCTATTTTAGTTTGGATTATCAAAATTATTTTAGTAAACGAATTGAGCAAATAATTTCTGGAATTTGCGCAAGTTATGGGGCTAAGTATGAGTTTAATTATACTCCACTTTATCCGCCATTAATTAACGATTCAAAAGTTGCGGATTTAGTTAAAAGTGTTGCTGAATCAATAGTAGAAACTCCTGCTGGTGTTGTACCAGAATGTCAAACTATGGGAGGTGAAGATATGTCATTTTTTCTACGAGAAATACCTGGTTGTTATTTCTTTTTAGGTTCAGCAAATGCGGAGAAAAATTTGGCTTATCCCCATCATCATCCTAGATTTGATTTTGATGAAACAGCTTTGGGAATCGGAGTAGAAATGTTTGTCCGTTGTGTAGAAAAATTCTGTAGTTTGGAATAATTTATTTTGAGAATATAGGGTTTTAATTCTTAACCGGATTTGTCGATGACAGTCCGGTTTATTTAATTTTATATAGTAATCCTAAATGATTTGCGAGAGAAAGCTGTAGGGGTTTGGTTTCCAAATCCTATTTATGCGCTTGGTTTGGAGAACAAACCACTACGTTAACGAAGTTAGAA
>NZ_JAAHGT010000661.1 GCF_010672385.1 Okeania sp. SIO2F4 | reverse complement strand
TATTTTAGTGCATTAAAGAGAGCTAGAATGTATTCTCCTATCAACACATCTGTTGATGAAATTATTTGTAATTATTGTGCTAAATAGTATCTAATTCTTATTTAAAATAACTATATTTGCCGAGTCTACTGATTATGAGTATTTAATTATAATTGCTCAATGTGTGGCAGATTTTCTGTATTAAGGAGTAGTAGAAGCTGAGATTTTTCCGAAAAATGTACAGTCATTTATTCAAGGAAAAAATCCTTGGGCATTGGGGAATATCGCAGAAAAATTATTAGAAGTAAATAAATGAAGTTTATGGCAGTTAGCTAATCAAAAAATGTTGAAATAATTGCAGGCGATCGCTCTTGAACCAAAAGGGATAATTGAGGCTAATACTTAATCAAAAAATCTCATATGGTGGGCAAATATTCAAAATTATCAACTCGTCTGACAAACAGATATATTTGCCGAGTCTACTGATTATGAGTATTTAATTATAATTGCTCAATGTGTGGCAGATTTTCTGTATTAAGGAGTAGTAGAAGCTGAGATTTTTCCGAAAAATGTATAGTCATTTTTTTCCAGCCACTCGCAATGATAAATTATTTTTATAACCCTTGTAAAATAGGCATTAATTTTTCATTCAATACCTTATATCCTGCCCGATTAAGATGAATAAAATCTCTACTATATTCTTCCCTAACTTTTCCTTGTTGATTTACTAAAATATCTCCTGTATCAAAAATTATTACGTCTTTGTTTTCCAATGAATAAATAAAATCATTTACTTCCTTAATTCCTGTAACTACTATATCTGGCGACCAAAAAATTTTGTTCTCAAAAGGTACTTCTGCAAGGGGAAAAATAGTTGTCAGAATCACAACAGCACCAAGCTGACGAGACTGATTTACAATTTCTTTGATATTTGATTTACACTCAGAAATAATTCTCTCTTGATTTTCAGGAAATATGGGTATTCTGTATAAATCATTGACACCAACTTGAACTATTACAATATCTGGAGACAAAGGTTGAATATGTCGATTTAATCTTCCTAAAACTTGCCCTGTAGTTTGACCAGAAATACCCCGATTAATAAAATTAAAATCATCAAAACCTTCAGGTGAATTCCAAGCACGAGCGCGAGAGTCTCCAAAAAAAATTATATTTTTTTGTTGGGAATTTCCAGTCTCTTCAGGATTAGAATCGAGGGGATAATAATTGATGGCAAGTGGGTTTAATAGCAAGGAATTTAATTGTAAATAAAAATTTCTGCTTCTGTTAAAAAAGAGGAAGTTAAGCCGTAGTGAAATTAATATAATTATTGATAAACAGGCAATTATTATTTTGTTTTTATTCATAATCGAAAATTCCTCAAACTTCAAGTCAAATTCATACTATCAAAAAGTTATGAGAAGGAATAAAGGGTTTGCCGTTTAACCCTGTAGTGGTCGATCCACTAGGAACAATTAAAGCTTTCAGGGTTTTGAGTAAGTTTGAGTAAGTTTAGTTGAGCGGTAAAAGAATATATAGTCTGGCAAGTTAGCGATCGCTAACTTTAATTGGTTTGTACTAGAGGGGGGAAATTATACTTCACTTACTCGCAATAATAACATAATTAAGAATTTACAGAAGAACGAAGATATACAATATCCCAAAAATTAATGCTCAAAGCAATGAAATCCGTAAGATAACGCCACGTCTCCATCATTGGCATCTATTCCACAAAATAAGTAATTTTATTTAAACCGTTGCATAGAATTATAAGTCAAAGTCACTAATATTTTTTCTACCTTTTTCCTAAAAATATCTTCCCTGTTACTTGTTGCCTACTCTGACAAAAACTCTATATCTTTTTCTCCAGATGTTTAATTATAGTAAAGTTAAGTTTGACATTAATCATAGTAGAGTGCTTTTTTCATGGGTAAAGGGTTAGAACGCAGGAAATTTTTAATTTATAGTTCGGCTGCTCTAGGTACAAGTATTTTTCTCAAAGCTTGTGGTGGTGCTAATAATACTACATCTGACGGAAATGACAAAATTAAAGTAGGTATTCTCCATTCCCTCAGTGGTACAATGGCAATTAGTGAAACTACGGTAGTTGAAGCGGAAAAGTTAGCTATTGAGGAAATAAATGCTGCTGGTGGTGTATTAGGTAAGCAAATAGAGGCGGTTGTAGAGGATGGTGCTTCTGACTGGCCTACTTTTGCGGAAAAGGCAAATAAACTTATTGAGCAAGACCAGGTAGTTACTGTTTTTGGTTGTTGGACTTCTGCTTCTCGGAAGTCTGTTTTGCCTGTTTTTGAATCTAAAAATCATATGCTTTGGTATCCGGTGCAATATGAAGGTCAAGAATGTTCTAAAAATATTTTTTATACGGGTGCTGCTCCTAACCAACAAATTGAACCTGCTGTAAATTGGTTGTTGGAAAATAAGGGAAAGGAATTTTTCTTAGTTGGTTCTGATTATGTTTTTCCTCGCACTGCAAATACGATTATTAAGGAGCAGTTAAAGGCTAAAGGTGGTACTACTGTTGGTGAAGATTATCTGCCTTTAGGAAATACAGAAGTTACTCCAATTATTACTAAGATTAAACAAGCTTTACCTAATGGTGGAGTGATTTTTAATAGTCTTAATGGTGATAGTAATGTTGCCTTTTTTAAACAGTTGAAAGGTGCTGGTATTACTCCGGAACAATATCCAGTTATGTCGGTGAGTATTGCTGAGGAAGAAGTTAGACAAATTGGCAAAGAGTTTCTTGTTGGTCATTATGCTGCTTGGAATTATTTCCAAACTGTTGAGACAGAAGCTAATAAAAAATGGGTGGAAAGTTTTAAAGCAAAATATGGTGCAGACCGAGTAACAAATGACCCGATGGAAGCTGCTTATATTATGGTTTATCTTTGGAAACAAGCAGTAGAAAAGGCTGGTACGGTTGATGATTTAGAAGCAGTAAGAATGGCGGCTATCGGACAAACTTTTGATGCTCCTGAAGGTTTGGTTACTATGAATGCTAATCATCATATTTCTAAGACTGTGAGAATAGGTCAAGTTCGTGATGATGGTTTATTTAATATAGTTTGGTCTACTGAAGGAGCTATTAAACCTATACCTTGGAATCAATTTGTGCCAGCAACTAAGGGGTTTGCTTGTGACTGGAGTGACCCTAATAAAGGTGGTAAATATAAAGTCAGTTAACAGTTATCAGTTATCAGTTTAACTCAACAAATTCCTTGCTGATGATTATAGAAATCCTAAATAGATTTTAATATTTTATCGTAGGAGCTTGTATCCAAACCCAAGCTAAAATGGGATTTGGAAACCAAACTCCTACAGTTTTTTGACTAATCATTTAGGATTATTAGTACTAACGTATAAATGGGGTTTATGAACCAAGTTTCGTAGTTTTAAAAACGATGATTATGGGGATAAACTCTGTTTCTTGTTGAGGTGTATAAGTGATGATAATATTACCGAATAATTAATAATTATTAATTATTAATTATTCAGCTTACTTTGCCTCCCCTTTTAAGAGGAAAGAAAGTGCTAGGAAATTTCCTTATATTCAATTCCCTCGCGGTTTTAACCAGAGGTAATTATCAATTATCCATTATCCATTATCCATTAATGAAAGCGCTTTTCATTTGATTAGAACATAAAGTAGAGACTTTGCATACAAAGTCCCTACAGAGTTATCGTTTTTTTATGTGGTTAATTAACCTAAAAACTGCTGTAAATTTCTTATCTATTCCTCCTCCTTCTTCCTTAGTAGAATGCAAGAATTATTAATAGCTATATTTAACGGTATTAGTATTGGTTCAGTTTTATTAATTGTCGCTCTAGGATTGGCAATTATTTTTGGATTAATGGGAGTAATTAACTTAGCTCATGGAGAATTAATGATGTTAGGTGCTTATGCTACTTTCGTAGTTCAAAATATTTGTAATAGCATGGGTGAACCTATTGCTAATATTTATATTTTTTTCGCCATTCCTATTGCATTTATAGTTGGAGCGATCGCTGGTTTAATTTTAGAAAAAGGGGTGATACGTTTTCTCTATGGCAGACCTTTAGAAACTCTACTAGCAACTTGGGGAGTTAGTCTGATTTTGCGTCAATTTGTCCGGAGTGTAAATGGAGTTTTAATTATCGGCATAATAATCTTTTGTCTCTTCTATTTTGGCAGTCTTTACTTCCTGAAAAAACGTCGTTATGATTGGGAAAAAATTAAAAATTTAGGAAGAGCAATTATTTGTTTTTTGTCTTTAGCAATCTCCATTACTTGCGGATTTTTATTCAAAAATTCTGAATTAATCAAACCTTGGTTTAGTTCGAGAAATGTTGATGTTACTGCTCCTGTTTGGTTACAAGGTGGATTACCTATTGGTGAGTTTCAATTACCTTACTCTCGCATATTTATTATTATTTTAACTGCCATAAGTTTGCTCTTGATTTACTTATTTTTGAATAAATCAAATTGGGGTTTAAGAATTAAAGCTGTTACTCAAAATAGAAGTATGAGTGCTTGTTTAGGTATCCCAACAAATCAGGTTGATACTATTACGTTTTCTTTGGGTTCGGGATTAGCTGGAGTTGCTGGTTGTGCAATTACTTTATTAGGTTCAGTCGGTCCGAATACAGGACAAAATTATATAGTTGATGCTTTTATGGTGGTCGTAGTTGGTGGAGTAGGGAATTTATTTGGTACTGTTATTGCTGCAATGGGGATTGGCATTACTAATTATTTGATTGGTTCAGGAACTATCGCTTTAATTTTGGGAAATACGGAAAGTCTCAAACCTTTGACTGACTTATTCAATTTCTTTGCAACTACTTCTATGGCAAAAGTAATGATATTTGTTTTAATTATTGTTTTTTTACAACTTAAACCAGCAGGTTTATTTCCGCAAAAGGGTCGAGGAGTGGAATTATAAAGTCAAAAGTTAAAAGTTAACAGTTAACAGTTAACAGTTAAAAATTAACAGTAGTCTCTAAATACCAATGCCAAACTGCTAAGAAAAAATGATTGATTCAGAAAAAAAAGCTGACCAATACTATTGCGTATAGAGCAATAATTAAATTCATTCTCTGAAGCACCCCGCCAGAGGAGATGAATAGTAAAAATTTCCGACCCCATGCGTATAGAGCAATAATTAAATTCATTCTCTGAAGCACCCCGCCAGAGGAGATGAATAGTGAAAATTTCCGACCCCATGCGTATAGAGCAATAATTAAATTCATTCTCTGAAGCACCCAGCCAGAGGAGATGAATAGTCAAATTTTCCTTCTATTGCGTATAGAGCAATAATTAAATTCATTCCGTTAAGCACTCCGCCAGAGTAGATGGATAGTAAAAATTTCCGACCCCATGCGTATAGAGCAATAATTAAATTCATTCCGTTAAGCACTCCGCCAGAGTAGATGGATAGTGAAAATTTCCGACCCCATGCGTATAGAGCAACAATTAATTCATTTTCTGAAGCACTCAACCTTCAGAGATGGGTAGGCAAAATTTCCGACCCCATGCGTATAGAGCAAGAATTAAATTCATTCTCTGAAGCACCCCGCCAGAA
>NZ_JAAHGT010000660.1 GCF_010672385.1 Okeania sp. SIO2F4 | reverse complement strand
TTCAGTAAAATTGAATTTCTTTTGAGTAGTAAAGAAATATTGACGATAATAGTAGTTAGCTAAATTAAACAGATTTTTAGACAAAAAAGCCTTGTGGTCAATTTCAGACCAAAAAGGATGGTTTTTCTTGATTACATGACGTTCAACTAGCTTCATACCTTAATTGTAGCTGATAGAGACTCAATGGCATAGACAACTGAAAAAAAGTTACTCCTAGATAGTTTTATACCTATATTTATGAGTAAGTTTGAGAAAGTTTATACAAGTTTTCGCTTTCTGTATTTACCCCCTGTATTTATAGAAGTCACCAGGGCAATTAAGACATTCTCACTCCTCGTTATTAGTCACAGCAAGAATTTTAATTCTAACTTCTAACTTCTGACTTCTGACTTCTAACTTCAGCTATACCCCTATAACCTAAGAACTAAAACTCGAAGTAAATAAAATCCGAAGGAACAGTTGCCCCTAATAAAATAGTTAAACCTAACAAAGTTCGAGATACCCAAGGAGATAATAATATTTCATACTCCTCTCGTTTTTGCCACACTGCCAAATGTTCTAAAAATAATGCCCCTATTGCCAGAAACATAGTAAAACCTAAAGCATAAGCCTCATTTATACTATAAGAACTAAAGGCATCAATAACTCCAGAGAATGAATATGCCCATGGCGTAACTAAAGTTTGTAACTTAACTCCCAACCTACTAATATCGGTCTCCATGAAAAATAAACAACCTAGAGTTACCGATATTAATGTCAAAGCCCAGGATACAAACTCAGTTTTGGCAGTCCATCTTCCCACAAATCTTTGAAACGATCTACCAGCATATCTAAGCACCAATAATAATGCTCCGTGGTAAGCTCCCCATAAAATAAAATTCCAGGCTGCACCATGCCAAAAACCTGAAAGAGTAAAAGTTATAAATAAATAGAATGCTGCCCACTGTTTATTTGCACCCATCAAGGGAATAAAAACATAGTCCCTAAACCAATTACTCAAAGTAATGTGCCAACGTCGCCAAAATTCTTGAATACTTACAGAGGTGTAGGGTGCAAGAAAATTAAGTTCTAATTTAACTCCAACAACTTTAGCTATACCAACAGCCATAAAGCTGTACCCACCAAAGTCAAAATATATTCTTAAAGTGAATAAGAATGCATGAAACCAAATTAACCAAGCATTTGCTGTTTCTTTTAGGTCAATGTATGGGCTAATGTTATCTCCTAGAACAAACTTCATAAATAAACCTAGAGACAACCACCGCAAACCTATATCAAAATTTTCTGGTGTAAATTTGAATTTGAAAGATTGTATTTGAGGTAATAATTGTTTGCGTCTTTCGATTGGACCTGCTACAATCTGAGGAAAGAATGCAATAAAGTTAACATAATCTACAAAATTAATCTGCTTTTTCTTTTTACTTTTTGCTGTAAAAGAATCTACAACAAATGCCACCATCTGGAAAGTATAAAAAGAAATACCTGGTGGAATAGTCTTATATACAGGTAAAGGAAAACTTTGTTGCCAATTATTCGGAATTCCTACCACTAAACCAACTACATCTTCTACAAAAAATGTTAGATATTTAAAGTATGCTAATATCGCCACATCAAAAACTATTAAAAAAGTAGCGATCGCCCTTGACTCCCAACCACTTCTACGGAACATTAGTTGCACCATTATGTAGTTGAAAATCACCTCAAATATAAATACAGCAAAACTTTTTACATTGGCATTTAAAAATAATGTTAGTGACAATACCATCAAACCGATGGTATCAAAATAATCTTGCCATAGGTTTGAACTTTTTCCTATAGCACGAATACTAAAGAAAGGTACACTAAACAGAAGTAGTACCCACCAGAAGGAAAAATCAGAAAAATTCAATTAACTATTTCCTCCTCTCTCTAGATATAAACTTATCCCAACAACTTAGAGTCTGAGCCATTTATTTATCTATTAAATTAATTTCTAGTTACCAGGAAAAATTTTTTATAGTAACTTCATTTTGTTTCTCATTATATCAAGAAAAAGTCTTAATCTATACTCAATTTTATAGGTATGATTAAGACTTTTTCTCTTAAATATCTCCTGAAATAATACAAACCTTGGTTTATAGAGACTTTTCATGGAAAGTCTCTTATTTCTTGGAGATGTATATGTTCTAGTGAATGTTTTTACCAATGGATAATTAATAATTAATCCCCAAAGGTTTCAAGCCTTTTATTTCAAGAGAAAAAAAGCTTAGTAGATTTCTCTATCTTCAATCAAGGTAGGTTTTAACTAGAGGGAATTATCAATTATTCATTATCCATTATCCATTAATGAATTATTTCCAAAAACCGCCCCAACCTTTACCAGATTTGGCAGCAGGTTCTTCAACTTTTTCTGTTACTTCTTCAGAAACTTCCAGATTTTCTAATGCTTCTGAAATATCAAATTCAGAGACTAAATATTGAGCTGATTTCTCAATTGTAGGATAATCCCAAAACAATGTAGAAGGTAATTCTAAATCTAGTTCATCTTCTAGTTCACCCACTAGAGTTACTGCATCAATTGAGTCTAAACCATGACGAGTTAGAGGGTCTGTAAACTCAATAGTGCTTTTATCAATAGTAAGTTGTTCTGCTAGTCTTTCCCTAATCCAGTTTTGCAGAATTTCTACTGGGGAATTTTCATTAAGCGTGCTGGAGTTCTGAAGTTGTTGCATTTGTTATATTCTCCTGTTTTTGAGTTTTTGCTAATTGAAAAGGAACAATAGAAAAAGCTTTATTTTCGTTATAAAGTTTGAGCATTTCTTGAATGACTTTTTCCTGATAGGATTGGTCTACTTTTTGTGAATGCCCAAAAGGTTGTAGTAGACGATTTAGACTTAAAACTAACCATTCACCACTAGCAAAGAATTCTCCTAGTAATTCCCGGTTATAAATCCACATTTGCACACACGCAGTAGCAGCGTGCAAAGCACAATATTTTTTAGTTATTTCAAATAGTTCTGGTGACTGGTCGTGACCGAACTCAAATGCTGAATTAGCAATTTGTTGATCGTGAGCATTTACTTCTTCAAGGATACACTCAGTTAGGGTAGTAATCTGCTCTAGAACTAATGGTTCTATATTAGCATTTTTTAAACCTTTTAACTGTTCTAATGCAATTTCTAATCCTTGTAAAGTATCATCAGCACCCCGCCCTGAAATTTCTAATTTTTCTGGTGTAAAAGTAGGTAATTGTTTCTCTAAGGAATAAATTATTTCCAGACGAGATTTAATTTTTTCCATCTTAGCAGAATTCCGTCGAGAACGATGTTTTGTTAACTGACGGAACTGCAACATTAGAGCGTGCAAATTAACAGTTGTACTACCATCAAATACACTAATAATTGAATTATCTCTCAGAACTTTTTGGAACATTCCAAAATCATGTTCTTCTCGCATATAAAAACGAGAACCTAACACTGATGAAATATTATTAATCATTGTTTCTAACTGAACAGTTACAAAATATTTCACCACTGCTGCCCAAACACTAAATTGTTCGGGAATAACATGAAATCCTCTTGCTGCTCCAATAGTTTCACAATCACAAATTAATAGGTCTAAAAATCCGTCTAGCAGAATTTTCCTAGGTTGAGGAATATCAAAAACTGTCTTATTATAAATTACCCGATTAATTGCAAATTTCAGTGTAGTTCTTAAAGCAGTATCAGCAGCACCATGAGAAAAAGCTGCACATAAAGTTCTAGTAATTTGAAATCCTTTCAAAGCTACTTCTAGACCTGCTCCTTCCCCTTTGATCAACATATCTTCAGGAACAAAGCAATCTTTAAAACCTATCCCACTCATATCAGAAGCTCTAATTCCGTGGGTAAGAATTTTCGGTAAATTGTAGTAATTTGCTGAATCAAGTCGGCTTTTTTCTACCATAAATAAAGATAGACTTCTAGCTCCGCCATCTTTATCCGTCTTTGCTAATATATAAGATACTCCTGAAATGGTTGCCCGATTTATCGGCCATTTTTCTCCATTCAGTAGATAACCTCCAGGAACTTTTGTGGCAGTCAAATCTCCACCAACTAAGTCAGCACCATGTTCCTTCTCTGAGTAACCCAGGCACATTGTCCCATGTTCATCTTTAATATAAGCTGCTAACTTTTGTTTTTGTTCTTCTGTACCAGCCATCCAGGTGATAAAAGACCAAAACATGGTAGTAAAAGCAATTCCTATTGTTTGGTCGCGCCGACACAAAACCCTAACAAAAGCTACAAACTCTTCAAAAGAAGTAAACTCTCCACCACAATTGACAGGTACATAATAATGTTGTAGCTTCCAGTTATAGAGCCATGCAATTTCCTCATGGGGAAACTCTTCACTCTCATCAATCTCAATTACTTTCTTGAAAGACATTTGACTGTCTGGATTTTCTGGATCCCCAAGAGCGCGTTCTAGTTCTTCAGCTACCCAATATTGCTTTAGTTTATCCATCCTAAATCTCCTAATTTCTCAGTTAAGTTTCTAGCTATTTTTCACTTGAGATGCTAATGACTCAACTTCTTGTTGTAACTTCCGATACTTGGAGGTTAGTTGAGGATCTTCACTCCAGTCAGCTATCACATCTAGTGTTCCTGCCAAAAAATTTGAGCGACAGGCACGACGTTGAATCTTGCCACTAGCAGTTTTGAGAATATTTCCTGGTTTACCTAAAACTACAGCATAGACTTGTAGTTCATGGTCTTCAGAGACAGCTTGCCGAATGTCATTGATTACTTTCTCAGTATCTAAATCTTGAGTACGACGCTCCACCTCTTGAACAATTACTAGATGTTCATCACCCTTAACTTCAATTGAAAATGCTGCCCCATAATCTGGACGAAGTGCCGGATGAAGCTGTTGTACTGTCCACTCTATATCTTGAGGATAGTGATTTGTACCTCGGATAATGATTAAATCTTTGATCCGACCAGTAATATACAGCTCCCCATCTTTCAGAAATCCTAGGTCTCCAGTCCGCAAAAACGGACCTTCTCCAGTATCTTTGATGTAAGCTTGGAATGTTTCTTTAGTTGCTTCAGGACGTTCCCAATAGCCTTGAGCCACACTAGGGTCTAATACCCAAATCTCTCCTACTTCATCAGTTGCACATTTTGCGAAAGTTTCTGGATTAACAATAGCTACCTGAGTTTCACAAACTAGCTGACCGCAAGATGGATAAGCTCTTACCCCAGTTTCATTGGGAGAAACTTCTACAATTTTGTTTTTTTCTACTAAAGCAGTTGCATCTATAGTACAAAGTACCGGGTCTGTAAGTTTAGGTTTAGCTGAGACCAACAAAGTATCTTCTGCTAATCCATAACATGGAGCAAAAGCATTCCAACGAAAACCACTAGCTGAGAAAGTTTCGTAGAAACTCCCCATAACTTTAGGATTAATAGGTTCCGCTGCATTACCTGCTGCTTCCCAATTACTCAGATCTAGTGTAGATAGTTGTTTTGGTTTAACTCGCCGAACACAAAGGTCATAGGCAAAGTTAGGTCCCTGACTGTGAGTAGCTTTGTAATTTGACAGAGCTTG
>NZ_JAAHGT010000066.1:16070-19267 GCF_010672385.1 Okeania sp. SIO2F4 | reverse complement strand
AGGGAGCAAGAAGAAAGAATTGATGATTTCTGTGGGATAATTAATTTTATTTTTTATTATTGGAGATATATATTGATAATGAATAATGGATAATTACCTCTGGTTAAAACCGCAACGGAATTGAATATAAGGAAATCACAATTTCTTTTCTTGAGGGAATATTGGATATGGTTAGGTAATCCATCGATCCCATCCTTCGGAATGCTCCGCAAACGACCGCTTCTTCTCTTGAAATAGAAGGCTTTAAACCTTTGGGGATTAATTATCAATTATCCATTGGTAAGTGCTTATGGGAATTTCTTTGTCAGCTTTATTCCAAGCGATCGCTCAAGCGGAGGATGAACAAGAATTAAGGCAACCAATTATGGCCAAAATTGGCAATTATTTTGCTGCCAAACGCTGGGGGCTGTTTTTTTTCGACCAGCTTCCTGGTATTAATGAAGATACCCCAGCAATGATTAAACTAGCTTTGTCGCTGGACCATAATCCCATTTTGCGATATGTGGTTCAACGTCATGCTGCGGTCCATGACGAAGTAATGTTACTTCCTGGAGTTTGGCAGAGGATTTGTCCTCGCACCGATCATGGACACGTTATGCTCGGTCCTATTGTCAGTAATAGTCAACTTATAGGCGGTATTGCCTTTACACGTCACTGTTATGACCAGGCTTTTAATGCAGATAATCTGGCAGATCTAAATGCGCTTTGTCTCCATCTTTCTATAAGACTAGCAGTGCTACGCTCGAAACCTTTTGTCTTTCGGATGAATTCCTTTAACATAACGCCACGGGAAGCAGAAATTGCAGAATTGGTTGCCAGAGGATTTACCAATGCCAAGATTGGGGCCACTCTGTGGATTACAGAAAATTCAGTAAAACAAGCTTTGAAGAGGATGTTTCGTAAACTTGAGGTTTCCTCAAGGGCTGAAATGGTAGCAAAACTTTGTTTGAGAGATGATAAGGGACAGGAAACAGGCAAGAGGCAACAGCAGGAAAACATTTCCCTGTCTAAGCTTAATCATCAATCTAAGTAAAAAAGTGCAAAAACAGAAGTATGTAACGAAAAGTAAATTTGCAAAAAACTCTCTTACCTGCTCCTGCCTTTTCATAGGGAATAGAAGAATGTCCGCTCCCTATTTGCGTAGTGCTATAAATAATATTACTCCTGATACCTGAGACTGTTAGATATCTCCAATAATAAAAAATAATATCAATTATCGCACAGAAACCATCAATTATTTCCCCTTACTCCCTACTCCCTCTTTTCTGGAGATCTATTGAGTTGAAAATCTGGAACGTCCTTAATTTTTGACTTTTGACTTTACTGAACCACCATCAGATGTCCTAAACTAATCTGAGATATTTATTATTTTTACCAAGGAGCAACAATGCGACTATCTCAAATGTTATTAGTCACTCTACGAGATGACCCTGCTGAAGCAGAAATTCCTAGCCACAAACTCCTCATCCGTGCTGGGTATATTCGTCGTATTGGTAGTGGTATCTATGCATATCTTCCCTTGATGTTGCGAGTCTTAAATAAAGTCTCCACAATTGTCCGTGAAGAAATGAATGCTACTGGCGCCCAAGAATGTTTGCTCCCCCAACTTCAACCCGCCGACCTGTGGCGAGAGTCTGGCCGTTGGGATACTTATACCCAAGCTGAGGGTATCATGTTTTCTCTGATTGACCGTCAAAATCGGGAATTAGGATTAGGCCCAACTCACGAAGAGGTCATAACTACTGTTGCGAAAGAGATGATTCGTTCATATAGACAATTACCTCTACATCTCTATCAACTCCAAACTAAATTTCGGGATGAAATTCGCCCTAGATTTGGCTTGATGCGTGGTCGGGAATTTATTATGAAGGATGGTTATTCGTTTCATGCTGATGAGGAAAGTCTGAAGAAGACTTATCAGGATATGGATAAGGCTTATCGAAATATGTTACGTCGCAGTGGCTTACAATTTCGGGCGGTTGATGCTGATTCTGGGGCCATTGGTGGTTCTGGTTCCCAAGAATTTATGGTTTTGGCGGATGCTGGTGAGGATGAAATTCTCTATACCGAAGATGGTAAGTATGCTGCAAATTTGGAAAAGGCTGTGTCTTTGCCTGTAGATGCGGAAACTTCACCTTTTGATAGTTATGAAAAGTTGGAAACTCCTGGTACGGAAACTATTGAAAAGCTGTGTAAGTTTCTGAAATGTTCTCCTACTAATATTGTGAAAAATGTTCTTTACCAGGCAGTCTATGACAATGGGATGACTGTTTTGGTTTTGGTGAATATTCGGGGAGACCAAGATGTTAATGATGTGAAGTTGTTGAATGAGTTGACTAAGTTGGCTGGAAATTATGGGGCTAAAACTGTTTTGGCTTTGACTGTGCCAGATGTGGAGGCTCAAAAGAAATGGGCAGCTAAGTCTTTGCCTTTGGGTTATATTGCTCCAGATTTGTCTGATGATTATATTGCTTCTAGTAAGGAGGTAAGTTCTAAGTTCTTGCGAATGGTAGACCAGACGGCTGTAGACTTGACAAATTTCGCAACAGGTAGTAACGAATCTAGTTATCACGTCGTGGGTGCAAACTGGGGTCAGGAATTTCAATTGCCAAAATTGGTTGTAGATATCCGAAAAGCTCAAAAAGGCGATCGCTCTATCCATGACCCGAATCAAACTCTAGAAACTGCTAGAGGTATTGAGGTGGGTCATATATTCCAGTTGGGGACAAAATATTCTGAAGCTATGGGGGCAACTTATACAAATGAACAGGGCGAGGAAGTGCCTTTAGTTATGGGATGTTATGGTGTTGGTGTATCTCGTTTGGCCCAATCAGCGGTAGAACAGTCTTATGATAAAGATGGGATAATTTGGCCGGTGGCGATCGCTCCTTATCATGTGGTTATTTGTATTCCTAATATTAAGGATGCTCAACAAATAGAAGTAGCAGAAAATCTCTATAAAGAATTAAATGAAGCAGGAATAGAGACTATTTTAGATGACCGAGATGAGCGGGCGGGTGTTAAATTCAAAGATGCAGATTTAATTGGAATTCCTTATCGAATAGTTACCGGGCGATCGTTAAAATCTGGCAAAGTTGAATTGGTAGAAAGAGCGACTCATCAATCTCAGGAAATTCTTGTAGAGGAAGTATTATCTACTTTAAAAGAATTAATTGAGAAAGCATTAACTTAATTTA
>NZ_JAAHGT010000066.1:0-15970 GCF_010672385.1 Okeania sp. SIO2F4 | reverse complement strand
GGGCGATCGTTAAAATCTGGCAAAGTTGAATTGGTAGAAAGAGCGACTCATCAATCTCAGGAAATTCTTGTAGAGGAAGTATTATCTACTTTAAAAGAATTAATTGAGAAAGCATTAACTTAATTTACACTTTTCAGCAATAACTAGAATTTTGGTATTGCTGAAAAATATTTCTGCAAGACAAAGTTTAAGTAAGATGAGGGGGCGGGTGTTAAATTCAAAGATGTAGATTTAATTGGAATTCCCTATCGAATAATTACGGGGCGATCGTTAAAATCTGGCAAAGTTGAATTGGTAGAAAGAGCGACTCATCAATCTCAGGAAATTCTTGTAGAGGAAGTATTATCTACTTTAAAAGAATTAATTGAGAAAGCATTAACTTAATTTACACTTTTCAGCAATAACTAGAATTTTGGTATTGCTGAAAAATATTTCTGCAAGACAAAGTTTAAGTAAGATGAGGGGGCGGGTGTTAAATTCAAAGATGTAGATTTAATTGGAATTCCCTATGGAATAGTTATGGGGCGATCGTTAAAATCTGGCAAAGTTGAACTGGTAGAAAGAGCGACTCATCAATCTCAGGAAATTCTGGTAGCCGAAGTATTATCTACCTTAAAAGACTTAATTGAGAAAGCCTTAAAATGATTTTTTCATCCTGGAAAAATTCAACTTTGATTTTTATATTGTTAACTATTGCTGTTTTTATATTCATAAGTTTCAGCAGTAGTTTTCAGCTATGGTTTATCCGTGTATGTTGTTAGGTTCGTGTTTACTAATTATTTTTTTTGTCAATAGCAATCAGGAAAATTTGGTATAATTTGGTATGATTTAATATTTTTTAGTGGCAAATGTTGACAGTTACTAAAATAGCAAAAGTTAATTAATTTAGGAATTTGTCTTTGGGTGTTTGTATTAGTTATTAACTATAACACCTTATATCATCCCCTTGATATTAACTCTGCGGAAGTTTATTACTAGCTATTAGTTAATGTTTTGCTAAAGTTAGCTGAACTTGATACACTTAGTCATCCTACTGAGGATTTTGTTGATCCTGATGATGTAAATTTATCAAAATAATTTGATCTAAATCCCCACCTTTTAATCAGTTATCAGTTAAATCTTTTTTATAGTTTTATCAAAAGAATAAAGTAATAATTTAACTTCTGACTTCTTCATTAAAGACTTGAATTTTTTCCTCTCAAATCACACAATCCCAAAAGTCCCAAAATTTATTTAGGTCAAAAATACTAATTTCAATAAGTAACTGCTAATTTCGGCATAATAGAAGTAATATTGTTAATCTAAGAAAAAATTAACACAAAGCTCCTCACTGCCATTGTGCCTAATTCTTAAGGAGGAACAAAATGAAAGAACAAAATCAAACTCGTAATTTATCTGTTGGTCTTGTGGCCAGTGTCTGTACATTGGCAGTCGCGGTGGGTGGTGGCATCGCCTTGTGGACAAATTTCAAATCGGCCAACACAAAAACTTCTAATAATTCCCAGACTCTCACAAACCCCTCCACTCAAAACTCACCTAATCAGACTCTACCTGTTCCACCTCCTGCTACAATTGATTCTCCAGACTCCCAACTATCTCCTTTGTCTATCCAACCAGAGCCAAAAGCAGTTACAGAAAAGACTGTGGAACTATACTGGGTCAAGGATACTGCTGGAGATATTGGTTTAGTTTCCTCTGGGGTAAAAATCAAAGCAGCAGACGAACCGGAAGCTATCTTGACTGCTGCTTTTGACAGTTTATTATCTGGACCAGAAAATACAGATGTCGTGAGTGCCATACCCCAAGGAACCAAAATTCAAGCCTTAACTGTAGAAAATAATGGAGTCTACATTGACTTATCTGAAGAGTTTACTTCTGGAGGAGGTAGTGCTTCAATGATGGGACGTTTAGGACAAGTTATCTATACTGCCTCTAGTTTAGAACCAGATGTGAAAGTTTGGATTTTTGTGGGTGGCAAACCTTTGGAAATGCTAGGGGGTGAAGGATTAGAAGTATCCCAACCTATTACTCGGCAAAATTTTCAACAAGAGTTTCAATTAAATTAAGGGAGTAGGGAGTAGGGAGTAGGGAGTAGGCAAGAAATTGAAAAAGTCAGGGTAGTGGGGAGTAACCAGTTAACTATGGAGTACAAAAAAAAAATTGGGATAATTTATTTTCTGCTATTACCTTTAGATAGGGTTTGCTGATTAAATCTAAAAGCATTTACATATAAAGACTTTAGCCTTTGCATGTGCGAAAAAAGTGCAAGCTTTTTGCGAACCATAGCTCATAATGTGAGAATTTTGAGCAGACAAGGACAGAACAATTAAGGGTCAATTCTTCCAACTACATCCTCTGTAATTCCCGGTTCCTCCTGACTCCTGACTCCAGACTCCTACCCTAATCCATAAGACTTATTCAGAAAACCATATTTAATCAGAATCTCGATTTACAGTATCAGGTGAAAAAGCAGGCAAACAAATAGCGATATATTCTGCTCCCTCTACACCAGGCGTACTATATTTTACCCATTCTCCTTTGCGAGCTATTACCGCTTGGCCAGCATTAACTTCTAATTTTCCACCTTCATATTCAACAAATAGAGTCCCCTTAAGTACCAGGGTAAATTCATCAAATTCTGGCCTTTGACCTGGTTCCATCCAACCACTGGGAGAGTGCATTTGGGCAACGCTAATAGCATCAGTGTGACTATTTACACGACCAATATACTCATCAATTTGCTTAGGTTTATTACCAGTAGATTCAATCCGAGTAGGCTTTTCAATTAATTGTGGCATGATTATTGATATTGATAAACTTTAGTAGGGGCTTGCTGATTAAATCTCAAAATTGACATATAAACGCTTTAGCCTTTTTGGGGTCGAAAAAAGTACCAGGTTTTCGGTGCTTAAAACTCATGTATGTTGGTATGCATGAGCAGACAAGATTCGATATCCCCACCCTCCCCACACTTCCCACACTCCCCCACCTTCCCCGCACTCTGCTTTTTTGAGCAAACCCTAATTGGGGTTAACTAACATTAGAGGTTGATTGTATTCTACGGGTTCTCCATTCTTAATTAAAATTTCCACTATTTGTCCAGATACCTCAGCTTCAATCTCATTCATTACCTTCATCGCTTCAATAATACAAACTGTTTGGCCAGAAGTAATCCGATCGCCCACTTCCACAAAAGCTGATTCATCAGGAGCAGGAGCGCGGTAAAAAGTACCAACAACTGGAGACAAAATTTCTTCAAATTTGTTTGAAGCCGTAGGTGGCCCTGCTGAAGGCATTGCAGCGGTTTTTGACGTAGCTGTTGTTTCCACCGGAGCTACAGTAGGAGAAACTAATTCGGGAGTAGAATGGCTTTGGTCAGGAGAAGGTAATGAGGGGCGATCGCTGAGTGAAGTTCCTTTGCGTATCGTCAGTTCTAAATCTCCACTTTTTAAAGTCAAATCTGAAATATTAGTTTGGTCTATTGCTGTTAGTAGTTCCCGAAGTTGATGTAAATCTAATTGCACAGTTCGTATATCCCCAAATTGGCGTTAAACTAAATTAATTTTGAATCAAAATATAAAGTTTATAGGACTTTCGCACCGAAAACCCGGTTTCTACGAGAAATCCTTATTTTGAAAAATAGACATCTAGGAAATAGGAAAAAACAGAAACAGGTTTTCTGGGTTCTCGTACGTCAGTCCTAGTTGAGCAGAAAGTTGGCATTTATAATTGCACTGTCCTTTCCAGGGAGCGTCATCAGGGAATGCCAATCAAATCAATATTGTGCTTCTCCCAGAAATTTGCTATTATACATAAGGCTGTTAGCCTAGCTGTTTCTAGTAGCTTGGTCAGTAGAGTGAGGTACTGTGGAGCGATCGCAAGACCAGAAAGATGTTTGGTCTCTCAGACTGGTGCTATGTTTCGCTAGCCGATATGAAAACCGTAGCTCCTCTGTTAGGGCAAATAAGACTCAAGACACAAAAGGTAACACAAACCCCGCGTTATCAGGTGAGCTAATCCCGCTTTGTTACGCCATGCCCAACGTCAGGAGGATATCAATTATTGCTTCAGTATAGAAGTAGAAGTGTCAAATGCAAAGTTAGAAATTATAGAACTTGAGAGCAAAAAGCAGGGGATAATCCCCTGCCAGGAAGACTGAAGGAATTCTTGCCAAGCCAAAAGTCAAATAAATTACAATACAGAAATTATTAACTTTTCTTAATTGTGATTCTTGACCCATAATTTTAATTATGGACTTACTTCTGTAAGAAGTCTGCTTTCCTGGAGTTATTCTCTGCCCTGGTAAGAGTCATTTCGGGTATCTATCTTAATACGTTCCCCTTTAGATATAAACAAGGGAACCATAATTTGAGCACCTGTTTCCACAGTAGCGGGTTTACTACCACCAGTAGCAGTATCTCCTTTAACGCCAGGGTCAGTTTCAATTACTTCTAATACTACGGAGTTTGGCAGTTCCACTTCTATTACTTGTTCGCCCCACTTAATGACATTGACCTCCATACCCTCACTTAGGTATTTAACACGTTCTCCAATTTGGTCGGAACTTAGGCTGGCCTCTTCATAGGTTTCCATATCCATAAATACAAATTGGTCAGCCTCTTTATAGGTATGCTGCATCACTCTCTTGTCCAAAGTAGCTTGAGGGACTGTTTCTCCAGCTCTAAAAGTTCGCTCCACAACATTACCATTTTGTGCATTTTTGAGCTTTGTCCGAACAAAAGCAGAACCTTTACCTGGTTTAACGTGCAGAAACTCTACTACTCGCCAAACTGAACCATCTAATTCTATAGTCACACCGGGGCGAAAATCATTACTAGAAATCATATAACACCGTGATTGCGGTTTTTAATTATTTCAATTAGAACTTAACATTAGACATCGTACAATACTCTCTATAAATATTTGAAGGAGTTTATCAGTTAGGAGCGAAGATTCGGGAGTCGGAATAATGGTTGAATATTGTGGGAGTAGGAAGGAATTTTTAGCACCTCATCAAAAATCACCTAATTTTTGTCCCTCAAAATCTTATGACTGTGGACAGCCATGTAATATTAGTAAGGGAATAAAAATTCAGAAATATGCTAAATCTGCACAATTTCGTAATTAACACTTGTAAACGTCTGCTTAAAACAGGCATCCTAGCGCTGCTACTCTTTACTTTGTCTGTTGGTATTAGTGCTGCTTGGTGGAACGGTGATAGTACAACAACTCGTCAAAGTCGTTTGCCCCAGGGCGATCCTATTAAGGATGGTAGGGCCTTGTTAAGGTATGCCCTACCGATAGAAAATGAACCTGTGCGTAAAATACAAAGTAGTCTAGAGGATATTTCTAATAGACTGCGGGGTAAACGTTGGACTTCTATTGGTAGTGATATTGCGGCTGCATCTAGGGTTCTCAGCACCAGTAAGTCTAAATTACTAGCTAGTGTGCCTGAATCAAAACAATCTGAGGCAGAGGCCATAATTGCTAAACTCGATCAAGGCATTATTAATATTAGAGAAGTTGTTGAAGCTAAAGACGGGGAACAAGTATTGGAGCAACGGGCAGAACTACTGACATTGGTGGGTCAGCTTGAAGAGTTGATGGTAGAAGGGTTTCCGTTTGAAGTCCCTTCAGAGTTCTCTAATTTACCGCAACTTAAAGGTCGCGCTACTATTGAGATGGAAACTGATAAAGGTTCTTTGACTTTTATTGTTGATGGTTATAGTGCTCCTGTCACAGCAGGTAATTTTGTAGATTTGGTTCAGAGGGGTTTTTATGATGGCCTAGAGTTTATTCGCTCAGAAGAATCTTATGTATTGCAAGCTGGAGACCCCCCAGGTCCAGAAGTTGGTTTTATTGACCCTGATAGTGGTGAGTACCGTAATATCCCATTAGAAATTTTGGTCAAGGGAGATGAGGAACCAATATATAGTTTTACTTTAGAAGAAATTGGTCGTTTTCGGGAACAACCTGTTCTGCCTTTTTCTGCTTATGGTACAGTGGCAATGGCTCGGCCTGAAATTGAAAATGATGGTGGTTCTTCTCAATTTTTCTTTTTCTTATTCCAACCAGAATTAACGCCTGCAGGAGTAAATTTACTGGATGGTCGTTATACGGTTTTTGGTTATGTGGTGGAAGGTAAAAAGGTTTTGGAACAATTAGGTAAAGGAGACAAAATTCTTTCTGCTAAGGTAGTAGCTGGATTGGAAAATCTTGTGGAACCTGAAGCCTAAATTGATTAGGTATAGCGCTACTGTCAAGTCAAAAGTCAAAAGTCAAAAGTTAGAAGTAATTCCTGACTGAGTTTGAGGATTGAAAAATGTCTTAACCTATTTGCGTAGTGCTATAAAATTCGATCTAAAAATTAGGGTAATTGGATAATTTAGCCTTGAAAATTATAGATGATTACAAGACTAAATCACCAATTACTCTAGTTAAATTAACTCAGATAAATTTAAATTTGACGAAATAGGAAAAAAGTTGAGAATAACTAGGGAATTTTATGTCGTTATAGTCTCAGTAGATTGAGAAGTTTTCTAGTTAATTTTTACTTATTAATTCCTTGTCATTCTTACTGAAAAACTAAAGTTTAAAATCTCTCGTTGGCTGCGCCACAAGCTGTAGCCCTACTAGGGAAAAAAAGAAAAAAATGTCTTTTATATCAACCCTCTTCTTTATAATAAGAGGTAATTATTAATTGTTAATTATTAATTATTAATTAATTAAATGGCTATTATAGAATTTGTAATACTTACTGGATTAGGGATTGTATTAGGTGTATTTATAGTTAATATGTCAAATGATAGACAGCAGCAGCGTATTTTAGATGATGCTTTCTATAGATTGTTACAGTTTCAAAATGGTAAAATTTCTCTAATTCAATTAGCTGCTGCTGCTAAAGTTGATGCTAAAATAGCTCAGAAATATCTAGAAAATCAAGTACAAATATTCTCGGCAATTCTAGAAATAGATGAACAAGGAGATACATTCTACAGATTTCCTAAGTTAAGTTTACCCCCTATTTTAGATCAACAACAATGGTGATTTCAGTTATCAGTTATCAGTATTTTTTGATTAGGAATTAGTTATAAATCGAGGTTTTCTAATGGGAATATTTAAGGATAAGGTTTGTCGATAACTTTAAAAACAGATTTATAGCGCTTTTCATAATTAGTAGACGACAAAGTAGGGACGTTTCATGCAACGTCCCTACTACGTTTGGGTTGTGACGATGTGGTTCATCAATTTGAAAAGCGCTGTAAAATGTGGGTAAGGAATGAGCAAGCTGAAAGACCTCTCCCCCAACCCCTCTCCTGCAAGGAGAGGGGAGAGGCACTCCCCCTTCCCTTCTTCCCCCCTTTCAAAGCTATCCATTACCCACATCTTTACTTAACATGAAACTTGACAAAAGAGAGAAGCTATGTGATTACCATAAAATGGATATTTCCCAAGAGTAAATGTATTTAATTAGAGGCTTTTTTGATCTCGAATGCTCTGTTTCTCCCCCCATCTCCCTATCAGAAAAGGGTTTCAAGACTTATGGGTAAAGCATAGCCTTTCAAAGGGGGGAAAGGGGGGATAGGAAAGGGGTTGGGGGGTTAGGTTTTTTGCCCACAATTTTAGTCTGGATACCCTACTATATGATTCTGATTTTGTTAAACTTCTCCTAATCTTTGATAAGGCCAAAAACGAAATATTGCTCTACCTATAATATTTTTTCTAGGCAAAAAACCCCAAACATGAGAGTCGTTACTATTGTTGCGATTATCTCCCATTACAAAATATTGACCTTCTGGAACTTGGAATGAATTTGGCAAAGCATATTCAGGAGGTTCAGCAATATAATTTTCAGCAAGGGGTTGGTCATTAATATATACTATACCATCCTCAATTCTAATGATATCTCCTGGTAGACCTATCACTCGTTTGATAAAAGCTTGATTTTTGGCATAACCGTAGCGTCGTAACTGTTGGGGTGGTTCAAAGACGATGATATCACCTGTTGCAGGTGGATGAAAATTATAAGATACTTTTTCTATTACCAGGCGATCGCCTACTTCTAAGGTTGGCATCATTGAATCTGAGGGTATGTATCTTGGTTCTGCAATTAATATTCTGACTAATAAAGATAAAGATAGAGCGATCGCCAAGACTTTAATATTTTCTTTTTGTTCCTGCCATATTTTTAACCACCAGGGAGTTGTGGAGTTAGTTGCGATCGGTTGATTTAGGGATTCTTTTTCTGATGTCATTTCTATGGTTTTAAATTTGACTATTTCTATTTTACAGGAAAACTCCAGGGAATTAGCATAATTTATCCCTGGAGCAAATACACATAATACAGAATAAAATTTAATTCTATAGGTAGTGGATATCAAGAAACATCAATTAATCACGATTCAGTTATTGCCGATACACCTAACCAGAAAAAGTCATAATATTAGATTACAAAAACTCGACTTTTCCGAGCATATCTTCAGGTTCCAATACTTCCCAAATCAGAATTAACCCGCGTAAAATTTCACCAATTGAAGGACTTCCCTTAATACAATAAGCAATTCCACTATGTGAAAAACCAGCATAATGTAGTCGCAAAAAATCTCTATCCTGAGTAAAAATAACCCGATTTTGATTCGCAGCAAATATCAATTGTTCCTCATCTGAAAGAGAAATTAAATTTGCCTCATAAGTAGTACTTACATCAATCTTTCTTCGTCTTAAACCATCAGCTATGGCATTAGGAGCATTTTCATCCAGATGAAACTTAATCTTTTGCACCATGACTTTCTCTTAACTTTTTTGCCAATAAAGAAGGAGTTTCAGCTTGCTTTGCTCTAGCAAATTCTTCATCCTCCAAAATTTGCTGTCTAATCTCTTCTAAATGGTCGTGATAATAAGTCAAAGCAGCATAAACATCGGCTAAAGTAATACTAGGATATTGAGAGACAATTTCATCTGGTGAAAAACCCATTTTTTCATGGCAAATAACAATATCTTCTACTCTAATTCGATGTCCAGCAATCCGAGGTTTTCCACCACAAATTCCTGGAGTAATTTCAATGTGTTCTGTAATTGTAGATGTTTTAGACATAGCTAATTTTGGAATACAAATAATAGATATATTTTCAAAGACAAAAGTTTATTTAGCGAACTGAGGAAATTTATTTAAGTTTAGGATTCGACATCGTAAATATCTTCTTCTGGTTCGTTCCACTCTGAAAAACCTGTTTCTGCTAGTTCCATCATGGTGAGAGTTTCTAGTCTTTCCTCAAGGTTTTCTATGAGAATTATTTGTTGTTGAATAGGTAACTGAAATATCAGAGCTTTTATTTCTTCTATAGTTGGGTTTGGAGTCATATTTAAGTACAATTATTATTTGGAATTTGCTGGAGAATATGCTCAAAATTGGTGGGATATTAAATTTTAGTTTTTTAATAAGGTTGGTGATCAAGTGATAACTTATGGATAAGAGAATAAATTATGAAGTATTACTCTCTTGCTGTACCTTCACTATTGGAGTAAGTCTAATTATAGTTCGTTCAATTTTTTCTTCTTCTGTTGCTGGATTAACTAAAGTTACCTCTTGAAATATTGCTGAGTATAGATTATCTATTGTTAATTCAATTCCTTGATTTTCCAGATTTTCCCAATCCTCTTTTGATATTGTTCCTGAATATAATTTGTTAGTTCCTGATTCTTCTATTGTGATTTTTTTTGTCTTCTTATCAGCTAATGATAGTCTGCCGTAGATTTCGTACTCTTCTGGTTCTTCTTCTTCCATTTTATTAATAAAATCAATAGTCTTGAGTATATCATCGTAGGCTAATATCACATGACCTCCAGCATTTTCATTTAAAGAACCCCAATCAAAATTAAAGTCTGATTTTATAGGAGCTAAATAAAATAAAAAATAACGATATTTAGAAGCTGCTCTTCTTTTTATCCTTAGTAAAGTTTGTTTTAATTCTGCTTTATCTAACTGATTACTTAACCTCAACAATTCTAAAAATATTTGAGCAATTCTTTCTGGCAATGATCTTTCTAAAAGGTTAAGTTGACCGTTTTCTGCCATAGTAAGTTTGATGCCAAAAGAACCTTGGAAAGTTTCAAATATTGATAACTCTGTTTGGTCTAAAATTTCTTTTGCTATTTTTCCTTTTGTATAAGTATTAGTCAATTCATATTGACCAACTGCATCAAAAAAATCTTGTAATGATATTAATATTTTCCCCATTTGTTTTGCTGATAACTCTCTCTTGTATTTCTCAAATATAAATTTAAACCTCAAACTCAATATTTCACAATTTTTTTGAATTGCTACTTGTTGAGGATTTTTAAGTCCGGCAATAATTTCTGATTTTGGGCGTTCTTCAACTACTTCTAATACTCTAAATACATCATACATTCTGGATGCAAAATCAGCCAATTCTTTTTTTAATGGCAATAAAACAGAATATTTTTTCTGATTCTTGGTAATAGCTAAAATATAAGCTTTATCACCAAGTTTATCCTCCTCTTTCCATCCATTATCTTGAAGATAGTTATAGACAGAAAGTGGGTCTAAATAATTAAATTCTAGAATTTCATTGTTAGAGACTGTCATAACTCTTCCCTGTTATTTATTTTTTCCATAATTTTTGACAAATTATCTGGTGTAAACAAGTTTTTGCGTGATAACTTAACAGTAACAGTTTCCTTATTTTTTGTAGAAGGCTCCCCTTTTAAAGATGCCCAGTAACCACACTTTCTCATTACACACTCTTCTTTAGATATGGTCATCCATTCAGTCAATTTATCCGGAACTAGCACTACTATTAAAATCAAAGGGACTAAACTTTCCCGTCTAAGGGTATCGTAATTTTTTCTAGGTAAAGGAAAGTTAATAGTATTTGCTTTAATTATATTAGTTGAGGCAGTACATTTAACTTGAGCATCCACTTTTGACAAGAAATCTCCAGGGGCTTCTATTGTTAAATCTATTCCTGCATTATCCATAGGTCTAGATTTTTCTTCTACCGAGTACCCAGCTACTGCTGCAACTGCTCTTACATAGGCATAACTAAAGTATTCTTTTTGTGAATTTGTATCCATTAATAAAAATAAATATATTGGCACAACTAATTTAATAAATGTGGGTATTGGACACTTTATAAAAATAACCATAAACTATTAATAATTTATCCATGTTCCCGATCCCCTATATTCTGGAAATGTCTAGTGAAAATGGTTCAAATATTGTAGATTTTTACAACTGCTAAATAAATAATTTTTAGCTTAAGTATTAACCTACCTTAATCTACAAAAAACACCTAAACTACTAATACCATATTTAGATAATTTAGTAATAATAATGTAGGTTGGGTTAAGCGATAGTGCAACCCAACAAAAACTTATATATGTTAGGTAAGTTGGGTTTATCCTACGGATAAGCTGCGCTAACGTCACCTCAACCCAACCTACAAATAGTGGGCAAAAAAGCAAACCCAACATTTACTTCAACCCATCAACTAACTTCTCCCTCGCACTCTCCAACGCTTCCTTCAACTTACTCGGATCGCGACCCCCTGCTTGCGCCAAGTTCGGACGGCCACCGCCTCCTCCTCCACACATTTTCGCTATCCCTCCAATAAATTTCCCTGCTTGCAAACCTTTACTATTCACAGACTTACTAAAAGCAGCAACTAAACTCACTTTCTCCCCAGATGCAGCACCCAATACCACAGCACTCTCGCCCAACTTTTGTTGTAACCGTTCCGCAGCAGTTTTCAACGCCTCCGCATCAACACCAGGCATTTCTGCTACCAATATCTGAAACTCACCTACAGTCTCAGCATCTCCTAATAACTGGTCGGACTTCGCTACTGCTAACTCACCTTTCAAAGCTTCCAACTTTTTCTGCGACTCCTTCAACTCCTGCTGCAAGTTACTCACCCGCTCCGATAATTCCTCCGGTTTTGCCTTAAAGCGATCGCTCAATTCTTTAACCACAACATCTCGGACATTCAAATAATCTAAAACTGCCAGACCAGCAACTGCTTCTATACGTCGCACCCCAGAAGAAATACCAGCTTCAGAAATAATTTTAAACACCCCAATTTCTGCCGTATTATTTACATGAGTTCCCCCACATAATTCCATCGACACTCCCGGATAGTCAACCACCCTTACTACATCGCTATACTTTTCACCAAACATAGCAACAGCTCCTTTTGCCTTTGCCTCATCCAATGGCATTTCTGCAACCGTCGCCGGATGTGCTTCAGCTATCCAACTATTTACCTGAGCTTCCACTTGCTCCACTTCCTCGGGTTTCAACCCCCGGGGACAATTAAAATCAAATCGCAAACGGTCAAAAGATACCAAGGAACCCGCTTGAGAAATAGACTGGTCTACCAGAGACCGCAAAGCAGCTTGTAACAAATGTGTTGCGGTATGGTTTGCTTGCGCTCTGCGACGACAAGCAGCATCTATTTGAGCATTCACTGTCATTCCTAACTGTAACGTACCCCTTTCCACGCGACCGAAATGCACAAAAATATTATTCTGCTTCTGCACATCTTCTATCCGCACGACCACATTATCCCCACTCAGATAACCACGATCGCCTATTTGCCCCCCAGACTCAGCATAAAAAGGAGTTTGGTCAAGTACAATTTGCACTTGAGTACCCGTTTCAGCAGATTCAACCTTTTCCCCATCAGCTATTAACGCCATTATTTGCGCTGGCGACGTTAAATCTGTGTATCCTAAAAATTCAGTTTGGTCAACATCTAATTTCACTCCACCTTCAGCAGTCAAGTCAATAGTTTCGTGTGCTAACTGAGAAAGAATTCGCGCCTGCTCCATTTCCGACTCAAACCCATCGAAATCAACAGTTAAACCATTTTCTTCTGCTATTTCTTGAGTCAATTCTAGGGGGAAACCATAAGTATCATACAACTTGAAAGCATCTTCTCCAGAAATTTGTTTGCTTTTTTGAGTTTCAGATTTTGCCATAATTTCTGCCAACAATTTTTCGCCCCGCTCCAATGTTTCCAGGAAGCGAGACTCTTCCCGTTCCAACTCAGCTTTAATAACGGTTTCCCGTTCCCGAAGATTTGGATAAATATCCTCAGAACGAGCGATCGCTTTCTCAGCAACTTTGGATGTAAATTCCCCAGAAATTCCAATCAAACGACCATGACGAACAACTCGCCGAATTAACCGTCGCAAAATATAACCCCTACCAACATTAGATGCAGTGACACCATCGGCAATTAAATGAGCTACTGCTCGTACATGGTCGCCAATAACTTTGAGGGAAGTTTTGGTTTTGTCGTCACTTTTTGCATAGTCGATACCAGCAATATCCGCAGCAGTTTTAATGATGGGAAAAATCAGGTCAGTTTCATAATTATTCGGCACTTTTTGTAATATTTGCGCCATCCTTTCCAACCCCATTCCAGTATCAATATTTCTGTTTTCCAGTGCCGTGAGATTTCCCTCTGCATCCCGGTTATATTGCATAAATACCAGGTTATAAAATTCAATAAACCTGCTATCGTCTTCCAAGTCAATGTTCTCATCCCCTAATTCTGGATGAAAATCATAATAAATTTCCGAACACGGACCGCACGGACCCGTCGGACCCGATGCCCAAAAATTATCCTCCTCATCCATCCGTTGAATGCGATGTGCAGGGATACCAATTTTGTCGCGCCAAATAGCAAATGCTTCATCATCTTCTCGAAAGACGCTGACAACCAAACGGTCTGGTGGTAAACCGAATATTTTTGTGGAAAGTTCCCAAGCAAAAGCGATCGCCTCCGGTTTAAAATAGTCGCCAAAACTGAAGTTACCCAACATCTCAAAAAAAGTGTGATGTCTGGCAGTGCGACCAACATTTTCAATATCGTTGGTACGGATACATTTTTGGGAAGTAGTCGCGCGGGGATATTTCCGGGGTTGTTGTCCGAGAAATATTGGTTTAAATGGTAACATTCCCGCAATAGTTAGTAATACCGTGGGGTCTTCCGGAACTAGAGATGCACTCGGTAAAATAGCGTGTTCCCTTTGTGCGTAAAACTCGAGAAACTTTTGGCGAATTTCGTTACTTGTGAGTTTTTTTGTAGGCATAATCAAATATAGTGTTAGGTTTTCTAGTTTGAGTTTACAGTGTATTCAGGCAAAATTTTACCTGTTGAAATTTTACAACTTTTATTGTAATAGATATTAGGTGTTATCTGTCATTGCTCAACATAAATTTTCTATAACAGCGGAAATCCTCATCAAGTATTTCCAGAAATTATATAAACTTTTTCCATAACTCCAACCAGGAGGCTTCATCGAATTTTTCGTTCTTATTTTGCATCAGATATATAATTTATTTTAAATCTTTCATTGAATAAATATAGATCTATTTATCAAGATTTAGATATTATTTAATTAAGTAATTGAAAAATATTGATACTTAATATTTGGTTAATATTTTCTTTGATTAGTTTCTATAGATAATTTAATAATTAGGACTTACGAAAATATCAAATAATACACTATTAGTAGGGTTTAACAGCCGTTAAACCCTACTAAATACTCCTCAAGTTAAAAAATAGAAAACAGATCGATATAAGTATGTAAAAAAGGTTAAATTTGTTTGTCTAGTTGTTGCTTAGTTTAAAATTATAGAATGTAAATTTGTAGGCATAAATAGCAGCTTAATATTTCATTAGCTTTAGGACTTAGACAAAACAACCTAGTTCGGTCATTGCGAGTGACAACGAAGCAATCGCGAACGTCGAAAACTCATTACTAATGCGTAAGTCCTGAGCTTTGGAAATTTAAGATAGCATATTTATTGCCAATATTCAGAAACTAAAACATCCCTAAAATAATGCTAACTAACGGACTTATAGAAACCGAACCATTGGAATTAGAGGATATCTTTATTTCTATAGAATCCTTGCCAGAACCTCCTGCTAGTCTTACTGGTACTTTTAATCCTGCAGATTTTATTCCAATTCCAGATAATCCAGTGTTGCAAGTTCCAGATGGATTCACTGTTAATGTTTTTGCTGATAATGTTTTTCCTGAAAGTAGAAATCCTCGTTGGTTAGGAGTTACTCCAACTGGAGACGTGTTAGTAACATCACTTTTCCAGGATCAAATACTTTTACTACGCGATACAGATGAGGATGGTACAGCGGATTTTTCTCAAATTTTTGCCGATGCAGAAAATGGATTAAATCGACCTTTTGGTATGGTTTTTACTGAAGATTTTTTCTATGTGGGAAATACAGATTCAATAGTAAGATATCCTTACAATATCGGCGACACAGAAATTAATGGTACTGGTGAAAAAATCGCCGATTTACCAGGAGGTGGCGCTCATTTTACTAGGAATTTAGCAATTTCCCCAGACGATCGACTTTTTGTTTCTATTGGTTCCGGTTCTAACGCACAAATAGAAGAATTACCCAGAGCATCTGTACAAGTAATGAATCTAGATGGTTCTAATCAACAAACTTTTGCTTTTGGTTTAAGAAACCCTGTAGGTCTAGATTTTCATCCAACCACAGGTCAACTTTTTACCACTGTAAATGAACGAGATGCATTAGGTGATGACTTAGTTCCTGATTATTTTACAGGATTAGAACAAGATGAATTTTATGGTTGGCCTTATGTTTATTTATCGCCAGATTTACCATACCAATTTATAACACAAGAAAATCCTAATTTCGTACCGGAAACTCAAACTCCAGATTTTGTAGCAGAAACTCAAACTCCTGACGTCTTATTTCAAGCGCATTCAGTACCTCTAGGACTCCAATTTTATGATGCTGAAACTTTCCCAGAAGAATATCACAATGGAGCATTTGTGGGCTTGACAGCGGGCGTGAACATGATGCTGCCGAAACTTTCCACGGCCTATCCCGTCTGCAGAAGGATCTGCTTCCAGATCGCGGTTTCATCAAATAGGGTCCATTCGCGG
>NZ_JAAHGT010000659.1:1158-5573 GCF_010672385.1 Okeania sp. SIO2F4 | reverse complement strand
CTTACCCCCACTCTGAGGCAATACACTATCTGTGGGGACAGCTACCAGATATGGGGGTCCTGCCTAAGTCCTGTCTAACTCTTCAATACTTTTGTGTGGTTGTAGTTTTAACAATCTCAGTATGGCGATCGCCCAACTTTTACTGTTTATCCCTTAATTTATCAGGTTTAATTTTATTATACCGATGCTACCGGATTTGATATCATCTCCCGATGACAAGGATATATAGCAAACTTTTTGGGATTTAGCATAAATTTTTTAGCAGGAGTCACAAGGATCGACTCAAGACTCAGGAGGTGGAGATAGGCAATACAGGAAAAAGGTTGAAATATACTCCCCATCTCCCTCCTTTGTGTTTAAATAGATCCCAAATTGCTTCTACATCAGGTCGTATATTCAGCGTTAATTTTTACATAGTCATAACTCAGGTCGCATCCCCAAGCCTTCCCACTACCAATACCATTTCCAACCTTGACAGAGATTACCACAGTATCATCCTTGAGATATTCTCCTGCTGCCCTATGCTTCAAATAATTGCTAGCAGCAGGGCGGTCAAAATCTAAAGGTTGACCATTCTCCATGAGCAAAAAGTCTCCCAACTTTACCTGTAACTGTTCCTGCTCAAACTTCACTCCAGCGCGACCTGCTGCTGCTGCTATTCTTCCCCAGTTAGGGTCGCGACCAAAAATAGCTGATTTGACAAGAGATGACCCGGCAATAGTTTTGGCAATTTTATTCGCAGATGCTTCATCAGGTGTTCCAGTAACTTGAACTTCTATTAAACAAGTTGCCCCTTCCCCATCACGGGCGATCGCTTTTGCTAAATATACACAAACTTCTGTCAACATTGCCTCCAACTTTTGTGCGTCTGCTCCCATATTAGTAATAGCAGATGTGCGAGACTGACCATTTGCCAGAGCAATAACTGTATCATTGGTACTGGTATCTCCATCAACAGTAATTTGATTGAAACTGCGATTAACTGCTCTAGTTAACATCTCTTGCCATAATGGAGGAGAAACTACTGCATCACAAGTAACAAATGATAGCATCGTTGCCATATTCGGATGAATCATTCCAGAACCTTTAGCAATACCACCAATACGAACCGGGCGATCGCCCATCAGTGTTTCTAAAGCGATTGATTTTGTAACTAAATCTGTGGTGACAATAGCTTTTGCTGCTGCTTCCCCACCTTCTGGGGAAACTGTAGAAACTAACTGGGGAATAGCTGCTTTGAGAGCATCCATTTTAATTCGTTGACCAATTACTCCAGTGGAAGCTAGTAAAATTGACTCTGGGGAAATGTTGAGCGCTTTACCCAATGCTTCCGCACTTTCCAAAGCATCTTGCCAACCTAAATCTCCAGTGGCAGCATTTGCTTGTCCAGCATTACATAAGATTGCCTTAGTACTTGGTTTATCCTCTAAACGTTGGCGACAATAATCTACACAAGCTGCCCTTACTTGAGTTGTTGTGAAGACTCCAGCAGCTATCGAGTCTACATCTGACAAAATCAAGGCCAAGTCTGGTGCCCCGGAGGGTTTTAACCCCGCAGTAACTCCTGTTGCTCGATATCCTTTGGGAGCTGTTATCCCACCATCAATGACTTGCCAGTCTGACATTTTGCTTTCCTTTATTTGATAATTGTGCTGACTGAAAATTATAAATTACTGAGGGGGTATTACAGATTAAACTTCATCAAAAATCTATATTTTCATTTGAAGATCAAAAAATCAGTCGCAACTTCCTTTGATGGATATCTCAAATTATTATTGATATTTCCTTGTTTGAGATATTCCATAAGAACAGGCTTAAATTTGCTTGAAACTCAAGCTACTGATACACATAGTTTTTCAGGTTGACTGCTGCATTAAAATCTCTGTCAGCCTGAAAACCGCATTCACTACACTCATAAGTTCTCAAGTGCAACGGCATTTTCTGTTGATGCCCACAGTTTGAACATATTTGAGAACTTGGATAAAATCTATCTGCCATGACTAATTCACTGCCGTACCATTCACATTTGTATGTAATTTGACGTTTAAATTCATAAAAACCACAGTCTGCTATGGCACTTGCTAGTTTATGGTCTCTTGGTGTGCATTCCCTCTCTTGGTCAGCATTCCCTCACAGGAGTGCGCGTTCCGCAAGCGAGCTGTCGGCGGCGCGGGGTCGCACCGCTTTTTGAGCATTCCACTTACATTCAAGTCCTCAATTACTATGGTGCTGTGGTTTTTAGCTAACCATGAAGTGAGTTTATGTAGTGCATCTGCTCTGATATCGGCTACTGCTTGGTGCGCGTTCCCTTGCGCCGTCTTACGGCGCGGGCTCGCATCCGCTTTTTTGTGGAGTTTGGCTAGTTTTTTTACTGCTTTGAGTCTGTTTTTGGAGCCAATAACTTTTTTACTGACTGCACGTTGATGACGAACTAATCGTTTTTTTGCTTGCTTGTAGGCTTTGACATTAGCAAATTTGCTGCCATCAGAACAGGTTGCTAAAGTATTTATGCCAATATCTACACCAATAGACATCTCCAAAAATTGCCAAAGTCTTTCTGTTGCTTGACTCCAGCTTCTTTATAATTGCCAACCATTTTTAGTATGTTGTACACCATTATCAGTCTTTGAGGTACTTCTTGTTAATAACTCAATGTTTTATTGGATCTTTTTTTCTTTTTATTAATTCAAATATTGAGATTTTTTACTAAAATAAATGTTCCTATTATTAGTCTGACTAAACCACATATTATTAGAATTACTTTTTGATAGTTACTATCTTTTAATCTGAATCTTTCTCTGGCTACTCCAAATATTTTTATCAACCTAATTACATGTTCCATAAATATTCTTTTTTGAGATTTTTTCTTGTTATCTTATTTAATTTCTAGCGGTAATTCTTGTTTTCTAGGCTTTTTTTCGGTATCGTAGTTCTCTCGGTTCCTTGATATCCTTTGTCTCCCTAATTTTTTTGTTTTTTATCAATTTTTTTGGCTGTTTTATAAGTAAATTAACATCGCTTTCTAGCCCTCTTTCTCCAACTATCACATCTACTATTTCTGTTCCTTTTTCTGTAGTTATTATTTGGTTTTTTAATGTATTATTTTTCTTTTTTCCAGAGTAATATTTTTTCTGTTTATCATCGTCATTCGCCCTATAAATACTCTGTTATGTACTATCTACAATTAATTCTTGTTCTATTAAAATTTCTTGTATCCATAAATACTCATCTTCTTTCCCACGGAATTCTTCTAACAAACTAGCTGGTAATAATTCTTGTAATATATCTATCCAATAATGAAAGATATTATTTGCAGTTGATTCACTAACCCCAAAGTTTATTCCTAGCATTTGAAATGTCGGTACATGATGTAAATAATATAAAGTCAATATGATTTCTGACGATTTTTTTAAAAGTTTTTTTCTTCCTCCTCCTGGTATGTTGCTAGTCGAGTCAGACAAAAATAATGGGGTTTAGTTTCAGCAAAAATCCCAAAACTTGCTAGAGTACGTAACAATCTATAAATAGCATCTTTGTTGGTATTCGTTGCAATTGCCAAAGTATCACTATGTTGTTCTCCATCTTTAAGCAGATCGGCAATTTTAAGTTTAGCTACTATATAAATACACTGTGAAATTTGGTAGCTTCTAATCATGCCTAGTAGAGTTGTTGGAGATGGAACTTGGTTCAAGTTGGTTGGATAATTTGATGGAATCATCAGTATATAGCAAAAGATACAAATTGAATTGTAACTATAATCTTAAAAAAAATTAGTCGCAACATTTTACAGGAGGTAAAAAGTCGCGACTCTTGAGTCAAAAACATTATTCAGTTATTCAGAAAATATTTCTAACTCATGGAAGCATGACTACGGTCATAAGTCGTAACAAAACTAGGATGGGGTTTTCCTTGAATATTTCCCCAGTAATCATCTGCTTCTACACCTACTTCTGTTGCAGTGCGGTTCAGCATTGACTGTTGACGATTTTTCACTAGGTTATGATGACGGATCATTAAAGAGCGTGCTTGATTTTCTACATACATATTTTTCATTCTCCTGTTGCTGACGTTTGATAATACTCTAACTCATAGAAGCATGACTACGATCATAAGTAGTAACAAAACTAGGATGGGGTTTTCCTTGAATATTTCCCCAGTAATCATCTGCTTCTACACCTACTTCTGTTGCAGTGCGGTTCAGCATTGACTGTTGACGATTTTTCACTAGGTTATGATGACGGATCATTAAAGAGCGTGCTTGATTTTCTACATACATATTTTTCATTCTCCTGTTGCTGACGTTTGATAATACTCTAACTCATAGAAGCATGACTACGATCATAAGTAGTAACAAAACTAGGATGGGGTTTTCCTTGAATATTTCCCCAGTAATCATCTGCTTCTACACCTACTTC
>NZ_JAAHGT010000659.1:0-1058 GCF_010672385.1 Okeania sp. SIO2F4 | reverse complement strand
CCTGTTGCTGACGTTTGATAATACTCTAACTCATAGAAGCATGACTACGATCATAAGTAGTAACAAAACTAGGATGGGGTTTTCCTTGAATATTTCCCCAGTAATCATCTGCTTCTACACCTACTTCGCTTGCCATACGGTTTAGCATAGACTGTTGACGATTTTTAATTAGGTTGTGATGACGCATCATTAATGCACGAGCTTGATTTTCTATATCCATTGTTGATTTTTCCTATTGCTAAGTTTTGATTTGATAATTTTTTTGACCTTTGATAATACTCTAACTCATGGAAGCATGACTACGGTCATAAGTAGTAACAAAACTAGGATAGGGTTTTCCTTGAATATTGCCCCAATAGTTATCTGCTTCTACACCTACTTCACTTGCAGTACGGTTTAGCATAGACTGTTGACGATTTTTAATTAGGTTGTGATGACGCATCATTAATGCACGAGCTTGATTTTCTATATCCATTGTTTTAATTCTCCTTTTGGATTAAATTTTGTTTGTTAAAGATGAAATTTGCTTCCTGTTTTGGAATCAAATTAGCTCATGGAAGCACGACTGCGCTCATAATTTTTTCTAAAGGTAGGCTGTACTTTTCCTTGAATATGACCCCAGTAATGACTATTTTCTAATCCCACTTCAGATATGGCTCTGTTTAGCATTGACTGCTGACGATTTTTGACAAGATGGTGGTGACGGATCATTAAAGAACGTGCTTGAGGTTCAGTAAACATACTTAACTTTCTCCTTTGATTGCTTGACCAATGTTTGGGTTGCTTTTTTTCTTTACATTTTTATATTAACAGAAATTTATGTATCTGTTGTTACTAAATATTCTTTTGTAATAAATATTTACAGTGTTTTTAATAATTGAGATGATGAATAAAAGAGATCAAATTCATTGAAAACTAGAAAAGACAAGGGATAAGTGCGACTCGTTGGCTTAAAAGCTAGCTAAAAGCTAGATATAATAAGCCTTTTAAGTCAAGACATGAAGCTAATAGCTTCGACTTGAAAAACTCTTATGACCTTGTAGGTGAAATTCCTACCG
>NZ_JAAHGT010000658.1 GCF_010672385.1 Okeania sp. SIO2F4 | reverse complement strand
ATTATCAGAAAAAATCCCCAAATGTTTGTTGAGACCGGAGGATGTCAACAAACATGATTGGAGTCACTGGAGGCGAGTTGCTAGTTTTATTAAACTGCATCGTATTCGGAGGACTCAACTTTTTCAAGGTCGGAAAGCCCTTGAGGGTATCCTCACCCATAAACTATGGGCGGAACATGAACTTTCTGTGCAAGTACACATTGAAACGGGTGAGCCGTGAAATCATTTGCACTCACCGATGGCAAATGTCTAGCGCGTGTCTAGTTTTCAAGAAGGTGTATGCAAAAGTTGATAAAAATTATACTTCTCAAGAATGTCCTAACACAAAGGTAGCTGACATCAGGAAAGATACATTGCATAAACGCGCCTACTTACTTAGCCAAAAACCACGGCATTATAGTAATAGAAGACCTAAATCTATCAGGAATGATGGCAAATCATAAGTAGGGGCGATTCGCATAGATGCCCCTACAAAAGCTGTTGCTGATATGGGTTTTTATGAATTTCGTAGACAGTTAGAGTACAAGTGTAAGTTATTAGGTTGCTGAGTTAATCATCGTTGATAGATGGTTTCCTAGTTCTAAGACTTGTAGTAGGTGTGGTCAGGTTAAAGAGTCTCTGTCTTTATCTGAAAGAGTTGTCAATTGCGAACGAGATTTGAATGCTAGTTTAAATCGAGCTTAGGCGGTCAGTGAGAGCTACGCTCCGCGTTCCGCGTTTCGCGATCTTAGTTGCGCAGCAAACGACCGTGACAGCCAGAGGATCTCGATAACGCCGACGTTGCCAGGAGCGAAGCAGGAATAGAACAGGCGATCTATAGAAAATCATAGATTTATATAGATAATCGTAGGTTTCTAAGAACGGATAGTATAAATTGGATATCCAGCCTACTTTGGTTCTGGTACACCGTCACATAAACGGCGATCGCTCTCTTTAACGTTGGGATTATTCTGCAAATAATTGCGCCCCCAACCGCAACTCCTCGCCATTAAAGAGTCTAAGTCTAAGTCTATATTCCAGAGTTTGATGGTGTTGTCATTACTAACGGTAGCCAAGGTCTGGCTATCGGGGCTGATACTGATGCTATTGACCGAGTACCCCTCCCGCTCCCCAGGGAAGGGATCATGCTCATGGAGGGTGAGGACTTCGTTTCCTGCCTTAAAATACCAGAGTTTGAGGGTCCCGCCAGTACTTTGAGAAGCTAAGGTCTGGTGATTCGGGCTGAAACTAACGCTATTGACAAGGCCAGTAGGCCCCTGGAGAGTGCGGATTTCCTCCCCTGTTTCTAGATTCCAGAATTTGATGGTGTTGTCATCACTGCCAGAAGCCAAAGTCTGGCCATCAGGGCTGAAACTGACCCTCTTGACATCGTTATTATGCCTCTTGAGAGTGGGGATTTCCTCCCCTGTTTCTAGATTCCAGAGTTTGATGGTCTTGTCACGACTGCCAGAAGCCAAGGTTTGGCTATCGGGGCTGAAACTGACGCTCTCTACCCATTTAGTATGCCCCTGGAGAGTGCGGATTTCCTCCCCTGTTTCTAGATTCCAGAGTTTGATGGTCTTGTCACGACTGCCAGAAGCCAAGGTCTGGCCATCGGGGCTGATACTGACGCTATCGACCGAGGAATCATGCCCCTGGAGGGTGTGGATTACCTCCCCTGTCTCTAGATTCCAGAGTTTAATTGTGCTGTCAAAACTGCCAGAAGCCAAGGTCTGGCCATCGGGGCTGAAACTAACGCTATTGACAATGCGAGTATGCCCCTGGAGGGTGCGTATTTCCTCCCCTGTTTCTAGATTCCAGAGTTTAATGGTGTTGTCAGAACTACCAGAAGCCAAGGTCTGGCCATCGGGGCTGAAACTAACGCTATTGACAATGCGAGTATGCCCCTGGAGGGTGCGGATTACCTCCTCTGTAGGGTCCCAGAGTTTGATGGTCTTGTCATAACTAGCAGAAGCCAAGGTCTGGCCATCGGGGCTGAAACTGACGCTCGTGACCATGCTAGTATGCCCCTGGAGGGTGCGGATTCCCCACCCTGTCTCTAGATTCCAGAGTTTGATGGTGTTGTCCCAACTGCCAGAAGCCAAGGTTTGGCCATCGGGGCTAAAACTGACGCTCGTGACCATGCTAGTATGCCCCTGGAGGGTGCGGATTACCTTGCCAGTCTCTAGATTCCAGAGTTTGATGGTCTTGTCACGACTGCCAGAAGCCAAGGTCTGGCCATCGGGGCTGAAACTGACGCTATCGACCGAGTAATCATGCCCCTGGAGGGTGCGTACCTCCCCTGTCTCTAGATTCCAGAGTTTGATGGTCTTGTCATAACTACCAGAAGCCAAGGTCTGGCCATCGGGGCTGAAACTGAGGCTATTGACCGAGGAATCATGCCCCTGGAGGGTGCGTACCTTCCCTGTCTTTAGATTCCAGAGTTTGATGGTCCTGTCACGACTGTCAAAAGCCAAGGTTTGGCCATCGGGACTGAAACTGAGGCTATTGAGCCATTTAGTATGCGTCTGGAGGGTGCCGATTTCCTCTCCTGTCTCTAGATTCCAGAGTTTGATGGTCTTGTCAGTACTCCCAGAAGCCAAAGTCTGGCCATCGGGGCTGAAACTGACGATCTCGACCGAGTAATCATGCCCTCGGAGGGTGTGGATTTCCTCTCCTGTCTCTAGATTCCAGAGTTTAATTGTGCTGTCACCACTTCCAGAAGCCAAAATCTGGCCATCAGGACTGAAACTGACGCTATTGACCAAGCTATCGTGCCCCTGCAAGCGGTTGCGTTCTCTGCCTTCATAAATAACTTTCTGTAGGGCAGTAATCACCTGTGGGTCTCTTGCATTGTGTTTTTGTATAATTTTTCCTGCCCTGCTCGCTTCCACGAAAGCTTCCATTTTTTTATGTTCAGCAAACAGATACAAAGAATAGCGAGCGAGAGCATTGGCTTGATTAAGTTCAGATTTTCTCCATTGCATCCAAACGGCAGCACTGAAAATCATTGCTCCCAAAAGAACTGAGCCAGCTATGCTCCAACGCACAATTGTGTTAGTGCGTTTTTTTCTAACACTACGCTCCACAAACTCAGCTTCTACATTATTCAGCCAATTATTATCCGATTGAGATACCTTTTTCAACAAATCCAGACGGGGGTTATTATGCCAAAGAAACCTTACCTGTTGTTGGCTTTCCCACTCCTGTGCCGCCGGAGTCAACCGCCGTTGCAGGATTAAACTTTCCTCATCCTCCTGCTTCCACACCAATAACTTTTGCCAACCCCGCACCAAAGCATCATGAGCAGGTTCCACATAAGAATTTCCATCCCCATCTTTTCCTCTCACGAGTAACCGTGCTTCGGTGAAACTCTTAATTACTTCCTTCACAAAAATATTTTTCTGTTGGGAATATTCTAGTTCCGATAAAAGAACTCGCCTGCGCGCTAACTCCCCTCCACCAATAGCCACCATCCGCAACATTACATGACGGATAATCTTGGCATAACTAGAATCCTGATGAACTAACCCCTCATATTCCTCATCAGCTCTTTGAGTCAGAGATTGAGTGACTCCCCCTATTGATTCATAGTCTGCCTCAGTAATACTGCGGTCTAATATCTTTCCTTGATTTTGTGCTTTTGTCTGTCGCTGTAAATACTTCAGATACAGTTCACTCAAGGCAAAAGACAGCAGGGGCAAGCCTCCAGGCATATCGGCCACTTCATCAATCAATTGTTCTACAAGTTCCTGGGGTTCAAAATACATCACCCTTGCTTCTGCTGGTTTCTCAATGACTTCGCGCAATTCTGCCCGCGTCATTTGAGGTACTATAAATCTGCCTATTTGCCAAGTATCCTCCAGCTTTGGTCTCAATTTAAGGAACAAATCTCGTAACTGCGGTTCAAAATCTGAACGAACTGTTATTACTACTCTTAGTTCATCAGAATGGGTAGTCATGGCATCAAGTAATTGACTGACAAATGCTTGCCGTTCCGACTCATCTTTACACAGAGTAATTAGTTCTTCACTTTGGTCAATCAACAACAACAACTTGGAACCAGGATTTTTAGTTTTCCAAATTTTCATACTTTGATTGAGATTATTTCTAGACTGCGCTGAAGTAGTATCAACAACTTCTACTTTTGGCAACTTGGCTTGTTTGAGTGCATTATTCAATTCTGGGAATGGTGATGCACCAGGACGTATTGGTTTTAATATCTTCCAAGATTGTTGATTTTTTCTCAACTGTGGAATTAATCCGGCTTTTACTAAACTAGACTTTCCACTGCCCGAGGCTCCCAGGACAACGCTTAAGCAGTTACTCTCGACAAAATCATATAGTTTTTCTACCAGGGTAGTTCTACCAAAAAATAGCTGAGTGTCTTTTTCTCTAAATGATTCTAACCCTCGATAGGGATTTGTTGATTCATCTAGGGGTGGTGCGTTTTTGAGATTGAGTTTATGGCCTGGTGTGAGAAATATATATTCCCCACGGTCGTGATTTTTGAGATGCCATAAACCTGGTGTTTGACGTTTTTCTGCTTCTATTGTCGCCGTTTCAACCCGGTCGCGCAGATATGAATAAAGTTCGGTGGCAGTAATGACTCCATCACCTGCTGGTTTACCATTTTGGGCGGGGGGAGTGGTATCTGCTCCTCCTGTTAAAGCGTCTATTAAAGCTGCTGCAAAGGGAGAGTGATTACCATTTGTGCTTCTGGTATCTTTTTGTAATGAGGAAAGAGCATCTAGAGCAGTTTCGTCATAACTAGCAGAGGTAATGACTTGCCAAGCTGGATGTTCGATAAAACGGTGGTAATGTTCGAGGTAAATTTCTTCTGGAGCTGTGGCAAAATCTCTTGTACTTGACCAGCGAAATGCTCCAGCAAAACAGCAGTCTAATATTGTGAGAAAATGACGACATGGTAATGCTGTCAGCCAGTCGTGTACTTGATTCATGGGTAAGTAAGTACTGCTATTACCTGCAACTGCGTCTTGAGGTATGAGATAACCTTGTGGTCCGTCATCTCCATCTAGGGCAATGCCATGTCCGGCGAAGTAAAAGAGTAAACATTCATCTTCTTTGACTTGTTTGGGTAAGGTTTTGGTTAGTAGTTTTGTGATTTGCTCTTTAGTTGCATTTGCGTCTTTGAGTAGGTGAGTTTCATAGTTATGTTGTTGTTGTAAAACATGATGAATTTGGTCTGCATCATTGAGTGGGTTTCGGAGGGTGGCAATGCCATTTTTATATTGATTAATGCCAATGACTACAGCTAAACGTCGTGAAAAATCTGACATGGTTATTTAGCTCCATAAAGTATATGTTTCAGGAGTGGAGTTATACAAAATCCGGTTGAGCAGTTGTCATTGCGACGATAGGAAGCAATCTCCGCGCACCCCTGAGATTGCTTCGGTCCACTCCGTTCCAGTCGCAATGACTTAGGTATAGTAATTATCCGGATTTGATCTTATACCACTTTTTTACAATGAAAGAGCTTGATCCGGTTGAGCAGTTGTCATTGCGACGATAGGAAGCAATCTCCGCGCACCCCTGAGATTGCTTCGGTCCACTCCGTTCCAGTCGCAATGACTTAGGTAA
>NZ_JAAHGT010000657.1:1861-5524 GCF_010672385.1 Okeania sp. SIO2F4 | reverse complement strand
TACTTTTTTATGTCCTCTTTTTATGGCTTCAACTGCTTTTCGACGTAAATCATAGCTATAAGGTGCTGGCATAGTCTTGGCGATCGCTGATGACTTTATTATTTTATTCCTATTATAAAAATGTCAACAGCCATAATGCGTAGTGCTATAGATTATATTCGAGATATGCGTAATCATGCTAGTGCAGCTCATCCTAATCATAATGAAATCACAGGATTACAATTAGCTTCATGGTTAGAAACTTGTATTCAAGAAGTTATTGGTAAAGAACCTGAAGGAGCGGTTATTGAAGTCAAAAAACTTTGAAAAAGTTTACGAGAAGAAACTTTATTTAAAAATGATATTTCTCCTATTTCTGAAGGAATAAGAAAACTTCCAGAAGAATTAATTCATTCTCTATTAAGAAATGTTTTTGGAATGTACACAGATGTAGATATAGACGCAAATATACGAATAAATCTTAATCTTGTTGCTCAACAAATATGGAAAGTTTCTGCTGAAGAAGTGCGCTATGAAATAGGGTTAAAATACTCTTCTTTTGAAATAAATGGAGAAATATCTCGAAAAAAAAGAGCTTCTGATTTTTTGGAAAATGTACAAGGATTGTCATATTTACCTGATGATACTCTTGCTCTTAAGTTAAATGAAGCACTAGATGCGCTATTTATAACTCATAATGGCTGGAATAATTTTCATAACGAGCCAACACCTGCAAAATTAGTCGAATCTTTTATTCCAAGCAGTGGAAAAATCCCCAAAAGTTCCATTATGAATTATGTCAGGGTTTTGACAATATGTAGAATTGGTAATCAATATGGAGTCTCAAATACTGCTCAGGAAATTTATGATAATTTAATCGCTCAATGGTCTAATGATGAAGCAAGATGTTTAATACAATTACTTGATGAAGATTCTAAATTACCTTCTAAGTTACAATTTGATTCTTGCCAAAAACAATTTAAATATATGATTTCAAATATTTATCCTAAAATAACAGAAAAATTGATTAAAGATATGCTTGATTTTATCAAGGTTTTTCCCGCAAATAGACTTGATTCGATTCGCAAAGATAGGGAATTTAAACAAAGATTAGCTCATCTTAAACCTTAAAAATTATGAGATGATTTGCTCTCAAAACAGACAAAAGCTTGTTGTTGGGTTTCACTTCGTTCTACCCAACCTACAAAGCTCTACAGTTGCCAAGCAGAAGAAATTAATTTTTGCTCTACTAAGTAAGTATAACTATTCCATAACAGAGGACTTATAAAAAATAAAATTATCAAAAAATCGACAACTCTAGTCTTATATCTGTCGGATATTTTATAGAATAGTTGTTGATATTATGTAGGAAAGAAGAAGGTAACAAATATTAGTTGAAAACCCTCTTCCTTACTTCCTTCTTCCCCTACAATAAATCCTTAAACTTAGGATGATTAGCCAAACTCTTCAACACCTTCTTAATATCCTGCGATCGCTCCTTTTTCACAATCAAAGTCACATTCCCATCCCTAACAACAACCACATCATCCAAACCAATAGTTACAATAGCATCATCATCACTAGAGGAATAAAAAATCGACCCTTCAGTATCTAACCCCAAATGATTAGCCAACTCCACATTCAGATTATCACCCTTAACCAAACGTTCCAAAGCATTCCAGTCACCCAAATCATCCCAACCAAAAGCCACAGGTAATACAAAAGCCTTCTCAGTCTTCTCCATTACCACATAATCAATACTCTTCTTCTCCAACTGAGAATAACCCCCAGCACCCATCACCTCCAAAACACTCATCATCGTCGGCGCATACTTTCGTAACTCAGCCAACATCACCCCCACCCTGAACACAAAAATACCACCATTCCAACTAAAACGTCCCGTTGCCAGAAACTCCTCAGCCTTCTCTCGGTTGGGCTTTTCTGTAAACTGGGCCACTTGATAAGCCTCAAACCCACCAAAATTTCCTGCCTCTTTTCCCTGTTCAATGTATCCATAGCCAGTAGAAGGGAAAGAGGGTTTCACGCCCAGGGTAACAATAGCCTCCTGCTTAGTAGCCAATTCGACGGCTGCTTCCAGAGTCTTCTGGAATATTTCCGGTTCCCCGATCCAATGGTCAGCCGGGAAAAATCCTATAACTGCATCTTCCCCATAACGGCGTGCCGTTTCTATTGCTGTCCAGGCTACAGCAGGGGCAGTATCCCTTCCTTCCGGTTCCGCCAAAATATTTTCCTGTGGCATCTGCGGTAACTGTTGTGCCACACCTTCGGCCAACATTGCCGAAGTCACAACCCATAAACCATCCCAACCGTCAGATAATGGTAGTAGTCTCTCTGCTGTTGCTTGTAACAAGCTTTTACCAGTACCATCAAGAGAGATAAACTGTTTGGGCCGATGCTTACGACTCAGAGGCCAAAAACGTTCTCCTTTACCACCAGCAAGAATAACAGGTATCATCGGATTCTAGATTACTTAATAGACTTAGATAATTCCATCTTAAGTTCTCATTGCCAGTTTCTCCCAAATTTTCCAACTACAGCAGTGAGATTTTTTTGGAGATATGGTCTGAAACTACAACGTCTTAGTTTGAGGAATCATCTTACTTTTGAATTGGGATTGGGATTTGGGAATTGTTGATGAATAATACTCCTGCTAGTAACTCCGGATTTATCCTACTAAAGTAGTGATTATGAGTAGTTATTTGATTATTACCAGTTTCTCCCAAATGTTCCAACTATACAACTATAGTGGTGAGATTTTTGTGGAGATATGGTCTGAAACTACAACGTCTTAGTTTTGAATTGGGATTGGGATTTGGGAATTGTTGATGAATAATACTCCTGCTAGTAACTCCGGATTTATCCTACTAAAGTAGTGATTATGAGTATTTATCTGATTATTACCAGTTTCTCCCAAATGTTCCAACTATACAACTATAGTGGTGAGATTTTTGTGGAGATATGGTCTAAAACTACAACGTCTTAGTTTTGAATTGGGATTGGGATTTGGGAATTGTTGATGAATAATACTCCTGCTAGTAACTCCGGATTTATCCTACTAAAGTAGTGATTATGAGTAGTTATTTGATTATTACCAGTTTCTCCCAAATGTTCCAACTATACAACTATAGTGGTGAGATTTTTGTGGAGATATGGTCTGAAACTACAACGTCTTAGTTTTGAATTGGGATTGGGATTTTGGGATTGTTGATGAATAATACTCCTGCTAGTAACTCCGGATTTATCCTACTAAAGTAGTGATTATGAGTAGTTATTTGATTATTACCAGTTTCTCCCAAATGTTCCAACTATACAACTATAGTGGTGAGATTTTTGTGGAGATATGGTCTGAAACTACAACGTCTTAGTTTTGAATTGGGATTGGGATTTTGGGATTGTTGATGAATAATACTCCTGCTAGTAACTCCGGATTTATCCTACTAAAGTAGTGATTATGAGTATTTATCTGATTATTGCCAGTTTCTCCCAAATGTTCCAACTATAGTAGTGAGATTTTTGTGGAGATCAAGTCTGAAACTAAAACGTCTTAGTTTCACTAATCATCTTACTTTTGAATTGGGATGAGGATTTGGGAATTGTTAATCAATAATAGATATCTCCAGAAAATAAACTTGCCCTTTATTTAGCATCAGCTAGAGTTGTAAA
>NZ_JAAHGT010000657.1:0-1761 GCF_010672385.1 Okeania sp. SIO2F4 | reverse complement strand
AAAACGTCTTAGTTTCACTAATCATCTTACTTTTGAATTGGGATGAGGATTTGGGAATTGTTAATCAATAATAGATATCTCCAGAAAATAAACTTGCCCTTTATTTAGCATCAGCTAGAGTTGTAAAAGTTCCTCAAAAAATGATTTTTCGTAGATTTTTCCTGAAAATATCTTGCCTGTTCCCAGTTAAGTGTTCCCTATTACCTACTAGATGCAAAAAGTCTATATCTTTTTCACGCCCATGTCTAATACTTATTTTACCAACTCCAGACCTATCCTACTAAAGTAGTGATTATGAGTATTTATCTGATTATTACCAGTTTCTCCCAAACTCTCCCACTATAGTAGTGAGATTTTTGTGGAGATCAAGTCTGAAACCAAAACGTCTTAGTTTCACTAATCATCTTACTTTTGAATTGGGATGAGGATTTGGGAATTGTTAATCAATAATAGATATCTCCAGAAAATAAACTTGCCCTTTATTTAGCATCAGCTAGAGTTGTAAAAGTTCCTCAAAAAATGATTTTTCGTAGATTTTTCCTGAAAATATCTTGCCTGTTCCCAGTTAAGTGTTCCCTATTACCTACTAGATGCAAAAAGTCTATATCTTTTTCACGCCCATGTCTAATACTTATTTTACCAACTCCAGACCTATCCTACTAAAGTAGTGATTATGAGTATTTATCTGATTATTGCCAGTTTCTCCCAAACTCTCCCACTATAGTAGTGAGATTTTTGTGGAGATCAAGTCTGAAACTAAAACGTCTTAGTTTTGAATTTATATTTTTATTTTTTGATTGTTTATGAATAATACTTCTTCTACTAACTCCCGACCTCTTTGGTTTAAATGGTGGTTCTTGATCCTTATATTACTCTTGAGTGGAACCATAACTGCTTCTTTCGGAGCAATAACCGCCTTGCTTGCCCCCGTTGAACCAGAATTTATAACTCAACTACTCCAGGAATTTACCGCAGATGTTCTGTGGCGTAAACGCTTACCTTACCAACTCTCACGACCTATGAATATCCTAGTTATGGGAATTGACCAAGTTCCAGGAGTGGCAGAAGATTCTCCAGATGTATTTGAGGGTCGTAGTGATACTTTACTATTAGTACGGGCTAACCCCACCAATAAAACAGTCAGTTTACTTTCTGTGCCACGAGATACTCAAGTCCGAATTCCCGGAATAGGTCTTGCCAAAATTAATCAAGCAAATGTATATGGGGGACCAAAACTGGCAGAAAATGTTTTAGAAGATACTCTGAATGATATAGAGATTGACCGTTATGTGCGAGTTAGCAAAGGAGCGTTTCGAGAATTAGTAGAACAACTCGGTGGAGTAGAAGTTTTTGTTCCTCAACCCATGTCTTATGTTGACAATACCCAAAAATTAAATATAGATTTACAACCAGGTTGGCAAACTCTCAATGGAGAACAAGCAGAACAATTTGTCCGTTTTCGAGAAGAAGTTCATGGCGATATTGGTCGTGTACAACGACAACAAGTTTTACTAAAAGCACTGCGAAGTCGCGTTACTAATGTAGCAGTTTTACCTCGGTTGCCTCAGATTATTCGCGTAATGCAAAAGTATGTGGATACTAATTTAAGTTTTCAGGAAATGTTGGCTTTGATTAGTTTTAGTCTTGACTTAGAGCGGGATGATTTAAAAATGGTCATGTTGCCAGGAAAACCTAGTTCTAGAAATCAGTATTTTGCTAGTTATTGGATTATAGATGAGGCGGGTCGCGATCGCGTTCTGG
>NZ_JAAHGT010000656.1 GCF_010672385.1 Okeania sp. SIO2F4 | reverse complement strand
TCCATCAGGGCTAATTGCTACAGAGAAAACATCTTTCAGATGACTATACAAGGTATTTTTCAATCTACCAGTGTAAAGATCCCAAATTTTGATTGTACTGTCACCACTAGCACTAACCAAGGTGCGACTGTCTGGAGTAATAGCAACAGACCATATAGGTCCGTCATGTCCTGATAATGTACCTAAATTTTGCCCACTGCGCAAATGTAACAGTTGGATACTCCCATCTGTACTGCCACTGGCAACAATTCGACCATCTGAGCTAGTTGCAAGAGACCAAACAGGACCTGAAGTTGTCGCTAAAGTCCGCAGTGGGGAAAGTTGATCTAGTATTCCTGTAGATGGTGGTAGTGGAGGAAGTTTTTTTGTATACTCATCTATTTTAGGTTGAGATAAATCTGGCTTTAACTCAGGAATAGTAGTATTTTCTGACGATGAAGATAATGATGGCTGAGGTTTGGGAGATGGTACGCGAGAACTAATAAATAATGATAATAGAGCGATCGCTGCTGCTCCCCAAGCGGTTACAGTCCACTTTGGTTTTTGCAGGATGACGTCTACTGGTGTTGGTCCGTATTTGATATCTTTAATAATTTCTGCTGCAGACTGATACCGTTGACGATGGTCTCGTTGCACCATTTTATCTAATATGCGACCGAGATGCCGACTAATGGGATGTTTCAAATAGTCTCGCCACACCCACTTATCTGCTTTGATATCAAATAGTTCAAATGGTGAAACCATTGTTAATAGATGCAGACAAGTTGCACCTAAACTATATATGTCACTGTTGGGATAGACTTTCCCCTGTGTTTGTTCTGGAGCAGCATATTCAGCCGAACCATTAATACTGCCTATTGATAACAAGTCTCCATTAGCAGAAATAGTAACACCAAAATCAACTAAAACAAATTCTGGAATATTTGTGCCTGGTTTTGTCCGACAAATGATATTTTCTGGTTTAATATCTCCGTGAATCAGGTGATGGTCGTGGATAAATTCCAACACTCGCAACAACTGATGCAATATTTGCCAAATTTTATTTTCACTAAAGACACCATCTTCTATGAGTTCTGTGGCCAGGTTTCGGCCTTCAATATATTCTTGTACTAAATAACGGTGGCCATCATGTTCTACAGATGCTAATAGCTCTGGAATTTGGGGATGTTTACCGATTTTATCTAGCTGTACTGGGTCACAGCTAAATGTCGGGATAATTTCTTGACCCTGAAAAATTAGGTCTTTTCTGTCGTCTAGGTTGACAAACTCTTTGATAATACAAGGTGGTTTAGATGGTTTGTCTTGGTCAATGGCTAGAAATGTACGGCTCCAGACACTTTCACCTAAAGGTTTGATGGTCTGGTAGCGTTGTTTGAGTATAGGTGGACAATTGGTATGATTCCCTATTGTCTCATTTTGGCTGACAATTTGCTTGTCACCATCTTCTGGATTTTGGTTGTGAGGATTGATGCGATGATTCATAATCAGCAATCAATTAGTATATTTTTTCTATAATAATATTTCTTATATTTTAGCTACAAATATTATGGAATGGTTAGGGGTTGTATGATTTTTTGGCAGTAAAAAATTACAAGTAAAAATTTTTGGAGGATTAATGAGTTTTGACTTTAACTTTGAGAAATTAATAGTTGGATTGGGTTATATATATTTTTTCACTTTTAATCAGGGTTAATTATTATTCTTCATAAAAATATACATACCACCCTTTAATATTTTCAATTTGCTGAATTGTTAATTATTTAACAATTTATCTATAGTCGTTATATTTAGTTTGTTGACTTGTGAAGAAAAATTCTGAGAATTAGGCAACAGGAAACACAGGTAAGAATTTCAGGGTTTTTATGTATTTTGAAATTTTTGACAAATTATTTAGAATTGTTATATTTTCTGTTATTTTGTGATTTGCTGGTTCACTGTCAAAAAAAATGATTAAGTTTTCTTGTTTATTTAAAAATTTAATCTATTTTATTCACAGCAAAACTTTGCTTTTAGTAAAATTCCTCAAAAAATTAAAATACTGATATTGTTTCTTGATAACAATACCCTTAATAATTGTCTATCAAATTTATTAAGTAGAGTTTCAAAACTCATAAATTTGGTTACCTTTGAACATACGATAAATATTTGACTCAAAAGAAATAAACCAGACTTCGAGTCGGAGCCTATATTTCAATCCCGCCCTTAAGGGTGAGGTCTTTAAGTGCAGCTTTATCAAGAAATAGTATTAGTCAAGATTATTCTTTTCAAACCTATTATAATTTGAGAGTTATTCTGTTCCCTTACTTAACTCTAAATCACTACATATATCTATAAAAAGTAATATGAAATACAAAAAATTCTGCTACTCACAAATCATCCCATCACCCTATCCCCCCATCACCCTATCAATCTTTAGTAGCAAACATTAACGTATTTCATATAAGTTATATAGCAATCCGTGCATAGGTTGCGGGTAATCAAAAAGTAGATAAAAAACCTGAAACTCCTATCTGTTCCCTGCTCCCTAAATGCGTTAAGGTTTTTATACACAAATAAAATAGGACTGCTATAGTATTTCTCATATTTTGTAAGGTATAGTTGTTTTTCTTTTTTTCTATTTCCATGTCTGGTCTTCCCTCTGCCCTAAATCCCAGAAATTTGTACTTCACTGACAGTGAAAAATTTCTATGTTTATTGTAAACTAGGTAAAAATTTCATAATTTTTCTATATTCCAGTTTAAGCTCATAGTAAATAACAATTAATTATGCCACTCATCCGGATCAAAAAGTCTTGGGAAATTCCTGAAAGAGAAATTACTCCAGAAAACGTTTATTTTAACCGCCGTCGGTTTATGAAAAATTTAATTGGTGCTGGATTGAGTGCTACTGCTTTATCTACTCTTACAAGTTGTGCTGGGAACTCAAAAATATCTCTAATTTCTGGAGCAGCAACTTTACCAACTATTGATAAATTTACACCTAATTCTAACTTTGCTCAAGTTGAGCGACCAATAACTGATGAAGCTTTAGCAACCAAATATAACAATTTCTATGAATTTGGTGGTAATAAATCTATTTGGCAAAATGCTCAAGCTTTACCAACTGAAAATTGGAAAGTTGAAGTTACAGGTTTAGTCAAAAATTCTCGTATTTATGACATAGACGAACTACAGAAAAAGTTTCCTCTAGAAGAAAGAGTATATCGGTTTCGGTGTGTTGAAGCATGGGCAATGGTAGTACCTTGGATTGGTTTTCCCATGAAGTTATTAATGGCTGATGTAGAACCAACATCAAAAGCTAAATACGTTAGTTTTACATCTTTTTATGACCCAGAAATTACTAAAGGTCCTGGTTTTTGGGCGGGTGGTTATCCTTGGCCGTATAGAGAAGGTTTACGAATAGATGAAATGGCTAACGAATTAGCTTTTTTTGCTATGGGAATGTATGGTAAATCATTGCCAAAACAAAATGGTGCGCCTTTGAGAGAAGTTATTCCTTGGAAGTATGGTTTTAAGGGAGCAAAATCAATAGTAAAAATTGAGTTTGTAGAAAAAAGACCTGCAACATTTTGGAATACTTTGATTCCCAATGAATATGGTTTTGAAGCAAATGTTAATCCTGAAATTCCCCATCCTCGATGGTCACAAGCAACTGAAAGAATACTCAGTGAAGGTGCTAGTTGGTCTTGGGAAAAACGTCCGACTTTACTTTACAATGGTTATGGAGAATATGTTGCTAATCTTTATAGTTAAAGCTTGATAAAAAAAGGGAATTAGAATTAGGAATAAGCCAAGGTTTAGAAACTCTCTTTGTGGCAAAGCAGATAAAAAAATTGGATTTAAAGAACCCAATTTTTAATTCTAATTCGAGAAATTTAGTAAGTATTAAGCTATTAGCTGTCAGCTCTCAGCAATAAGAAACCACCCTTAGTACCGATTTGAAAAAAGAATGTATAAATTTCTCTTGATTAGAGATGCTTAAAAAGAGCTGCTCCAGTTCATTTTAGACAGCTATATCTAGGAGGATCATTTTTCCTTTTTTTTCAAAATTTACTCTTTTTCTTACTTCTTCCTTTAGCCGATAGCTGAAAGCTGACGACTGAATACTTACAAAATTGATAACTCCTGTTATACTGATTAAAAATTTGTAGTAAGCTTACTAATTTTTAATATGGCAATGCAATTAAAAGTTCCATCTATTGCTTGTGGTGGATGTGCAGATACTATTACTAAAGCAATCAAAAATCACGAATCTGAAGCTGATGTCCAAGTGGATGTGGAGCAAAAAATAGTTACAGTAGAAACCAAAGCATCTGAAGAGTCCATTAAGCAAGTAATTACTGCTGCTGGACATACAGTTGAATAGAAAAAATTTTTCTCTAACTAAACAAATAACCAGGGGGACTTGACTTGGATAGACTCCCTGGATATTTTATGAGATTTTCTGCAAAAGTTGGGAACAGCGAATCGGAAGTAGTAATGTCCTAACCTTTGCTTCAACTTCTATAGGAGATGGAGAGGGGAATACAGGGAAAATGTTTAAAAATAGGTAGTGTGGAAAGTGTGAGGAGGGTGGAGAGACAGAGAAAGTAAGAGGAATAATTGTACCTGTATCTTTTTGTGCTTGTCTGCTTTTTATCCTAACTTTTTGGTCTTAAAGGCTGAAAAATTTGCACTTTTTTCGCTCCAAAGATGCTAAAACCTTTAGATATCAGTGCTTTGAGATTATATTGGCTAGCCCTACTCACTTATCCCAAACTTTGCGTTCTGCACAACCCAAAAATACTCCTATTCTCTCGACGTCCCCATGTCCCCCTCTCCCCATACTCCCCCTCTTTTTTTAAATAGATTTCAAATGGGTGAGATCCACAAATTTTGGATTTTAGAGAATAGGGAAGAGAAAAAATACTGTATCTCATTAATTATGAGAACTATATTAACTCGCAATATTCTCAGAACTTACGCATTTATGAGTCTAAACACTACGTATCTATAACGTTATAGTTTTTGAACGCTATATATAGTGTCTCTGCGTAAGTCCTGATTCTTGTATATAAGTATAAATACTTAGGGCTGGCGGATTAAATCTCAAAGCATTGACAGATAAAGGCAAATGCCTTTTTTTGGTCGAAAAAAGGTGCGCCTGTTTGAGCTTTTCATGGTCGAAAAGTTAGGACTTTGGGCAGACAAAGATAGAAAAATCAAGGTAAAATTATTCCTTCTACTTTCTCTGTCTCCCCACCCTCCTCACACTCTGCTTTTTTCAGCCAACCCTACTTAATTTATCAATAATTGTATCCTGTAAAACATCAGAGTTGTCGCTAAATCGATTTAAAAAATCGCTACAACCTAGACATAGCAATAATTATAAGTTGTTTGGAACTTTTTTCCCTGTTAGCTATTGCCTATTATTTACTAAGTATTCAACCTTGAAAAAAATGAGGTAAGTATCGTTGACACTCCACGGACTAAAGTCGCGTGGATTCTTAAGGGTCACAAATTTGACGGACTTTCCTCACGTCAAATTTTACCCTTAATGGCATAGCTATTTCGAAGAACATGCCCCCGGCTCAGTGTTCTGGCAT
>NZ_JAAHGT010000655.1 GCF_010672385.1 Okeania sp. SIO2F4 | reverse complement strand
TTTGCTCAAGGAAGAAAAGTTTAATCATGTTTTCTGTTGCACAGATAATTCCCCACAAGAGAATTATCGCCCTACCTACGCTAATATCAAAGATGTTTTAGGTTTACCAGAGGAATATCAAGAAAAATTTATAGAAGAGGGTGGTGGTGATTTTTGGTTTTTCTTTAGTGGTCATGGTGCAAGGAAAGACAACGATCAAGAAGACTATCTCTTACCTCGTGATGCTAGCAAGAGAGACCTTAGTGGAACTTCTGTTTCAGTCACATATGTAAGGCAGCAACTCCGAAAAGCTGGAGCTGATAAAATTGTTGTTATTATAGATGCTTGTCGTGAAAATAGTTTTTCACAAATAGGGGAGCCAATTCAAGCTCAAATACGTGAAATGGAAGAAATATTGATTTACAGTTGTAGACCTTATGAGAAATCTCGAGAACTTGACAAAGTTCAACAAGGAGTTTTTACCTACAAGCTGTTAGAAGCATTTAGAAAAGGATATGTCACTCCTCAAAAGTTAGACGAATATCTTCAGCTTGAAGTTGCAAAATTAAGTAACCAGACTCCTATTATAAGGTATGGTTAAACAGAAATTTCCAACTTAATTTTGACTCCAAACTATGCTAATAAAGATGATATAGAAAATTTAACAAGTGAGGCTTTTACAGCTTCAAAAAAAGAAAAATGGTATGATGGAAATTCCCTATTTAAAAATTTAATTGACGTAAAAAATGTAAAACAAGGAGTATATTTAGATGAAAATGAAGACAAAGAGTATCGCAAAGTATATAAGCAAATAGATAAAAAACAAAAACCAGCTCCTCAACCATGGTCACGAATAAAAAGTATTCAAAGTAATAAATCTGATGAATTTTTAATGATAAGACTTATTATTGTTCTGTTGTTTTCTTTATTAGGAATGCCCTTAATGGAAAACATTTTATTAGTAATTTTTCGTGATGAACCTAAAACTCCAAACAGGATTGAAAATAGAAGTAAATAAAAACAGAAATTATCTTCCCATCAAAAATGTTTTCTATAGTAATAAGTTAAAGTTGGAAAAGTAGATATTAAATGAATGTATCTACTCCTCATCCCTACTAAAATATTACAACTTAAATCATATTTTTAGCTTTAGCTTGAATCAATAAATCTGAATCATCAACAAACAACTCAGCAGCTTGACTATCGCCTAACTGTTTTAATGCCAATAAACAAGCATATTTCAAGTCAAAAATTCTTGTATTACTGATAGTTTCTCTGAGCAAAGGTAGCGATCGCTCATCTCCTAAATTTGCCAAAGCAAGTGCAGCAGCACCACGAGATTTCTGAAACTGAGGTGCTCTGTTGTGCAGTGCTTCTACCAACAGATCGTAAGCATCAAAATATTTCAGCCAACCTAAAAGTTTAACTACATGATAGTGAGCGCCATAATCATTATGAGCGCTTTCGGCAAAAGTTGCCATTAATGCTGCACCTGCAATTTCTGGGTAAACTTGTAAAAGAGTTTTGCCAGCTAAATAACACCTGCCAAAATCTGTACTATATAACTCTTTAATAACAAACTCTAAAGCTGGTGTTTGGTCATATTCGTGAACTAACTCTAGATCGTTGGGATGGTCGCGAATAACTGAATCTAAAAATGGTTCAATTTCAGCAAAGTTAATCTCACCCGTGGGAATACCTGTTTCTGCTAAGAGTCTAATTCCCCGGAGCCGAAAAACCATTGAAACTGGGCATTTAGCAATACTCGGAATAGACTCATAATATTTAGTATCAATCAAGTCTTGAATACAACCACGTCTAGCATTAACACTAGAATGCTGTAAAAATTCCACTACCTTTGTCATTTCGGAATAGTTTCCTGTTAAACGACAAATAGTAGCGATCGCTGCACTAGCAATAGGTTCGTCATCGGATTCTGTAAACTGCTGAATTTTATTTATGGCAGGTTGATAGTTAAATTTGGCCAACACCTGAATAATTAAACGATAACTTTGACCTGGTTTTTCCAACAACTGAGCAATTTCTGCCAGAATTTCTTGGTCTTGAGTTCCTATTTCACCAATTGCCCAAACAGCATTTTCTGTAGTGTAACAGTCTGCATCACTCAAGCAACCTCGAATTGTCGGCAATGCTGATTTTACATTCAAACGCCCCAATGTTTCGATCGCCTTACGTCTAGCAATTTTCTGTTCTAAAACAGGATTAGTATCTTGTATAGTTTTGATTAAAGCATTAATTGAGCGATCGCTGGGAAAGTTCACTAAGTGACTTGCTGCAATATAACGGTCTGATTTATCTTCTAATTCCTCTAGAGGAGCTTCTAACAAAGCAATTGCTTTTTCTTCAGTTAATCCAGGAAATATATTGAAAAAACGCTTATCCATTTTCTTGGCGTGTTAATTACAATCAATAATTAGTTTGTTTAATAGATCGTATAACACTTTAGGACATAAACATACACTAATACCAAATTCATGCATAGATAGTTACAGTAAAATTATCAGGACTTACCCAAAGACACCATATATAGTGCATGGCAAATAGAGCGATATAGCTGCCGCACTTGCTCCCTGCGCCAACCCTTAAAAGATTATAGCGATCGCTATAATCTCCGATTTGAGATCTATCTCTAAAAACTTAAACAACCGTCATTTTAATTGCAGGGTATTTGAGCTGTGATACTAGATATTTAGATAATAATTGATGTTTTAGTCGAGCAATAGTGTTCCCTAGAATATTTGCCATTTTTTTCAAATGATTCCAGACTAACATAGCACAAGCAATGTGATTTTTTTGACTTTTTGCCCGACGGCATTGGCAAGACTCTAGCCCTGTTATACCATTTCTCAAAAAGAATGCTATACCCGATCGGGTGGAGAAGTGTGGTCCGTGTAGTCCGTGTTGGGAGGTAGGGACGTTGCACAGGCAAAAATGCGTTTCATGTCGCGCAGCGTTTCGGCTGTCGCCGACTTGAATTGCGGAGCTTTGCGTCAGCAAAACGTCCGTAGAACATAAGAATAATAAACATTAATTGGGCTATTATTAGCAAAAAATGATTTACCCTGTATTAATTACTTAATAACTGAAGTGCGACCTAAGTATAGCAATGCTTTTGGGAATTGGTATTAGTTGTTGAATTCTGGCGTGAAATTCCTCAATTTTCCATCTAGTGGTCCATTTCATTAATTTTGATGGGTTGGGTAAATCTTTGAAAGTTTAACTCTTGCATCTTCTGATGCAGAAACGCCAATCCACACAAACCCGATGCGTGATTACGCTCATACTCCCATATTGAAACCTCTTTTTCTAAAGTTTCCATATTTACAATTCTTCTATTTAAACATTGGCGTACTAGCACAGATAACTCAGATTCAACCATATTTAACCAACTACCATGTTTGGGTGTATGGTGAATCTCTAATTTTTTGGCGATTCTTCTGGCTTCAACTGGTTCAAATACTTCCTATAGAGCAGCAATAGTATGAGTATTTAAATTGTCTAATACTAATCGAATTACCGAATTATTAATTGTTAATTAAATAATTGTGGTTTAAAGCCTCCCCTTGGATAGGGGAAAAAAAGTGCTCTTGAATTTCCCAATCTTCAATTCCCTCGCGGTTAAAACCCGAGGTAATTATTAATTATCCATTATCAATTATCAATTAATGAAACTCGCTTCTCGAAAGTGAATATCCACTAATTCTTTCATACAATGAGCAAAATCAACCACTGTACTTCTATGAATCACCTTAATATGTCTCCATCCTAAATATGGAGCCAAAAAAGCAAATAAATTTCCGGTTCCATTGCGCTCATATTCATAGTCTATTTTTCCTACTTTACCTGGCTTTTCTTGCGTTTTAGCTTTGGGTAATATCGGTTGATTTACATTCTTAATTAATTGGCACAATTTTTCGTCAAAGCAGACTAGCGGTCGTTTTTGGTCTACTGGTTGACTATATAAATCCAGTACATCTTCCATTCTAGATACAAATTCTGAACTCACTTTTGGTATGCACCATTGTTGCTTCAACCAAGGTTTTAATTCATTTTTTTTAATGTTCGATAAACTGTACTCTGACTAATACTCTCAACTACTTCCAGACTGACAAGTTTGTCTGCTAACATTTTCAAAGTCCAGCCCACACTTCCAGATGGTGGATGACTACAAGTTGTTGCAATTAAATATGCTTCTCCCACACTCGTTAATTTCCGTGGCTTACCACTACGAGGACGATCTTTATAATGTGGTTTTTAAATCCTCTTGACAAAACTGCTTTCTCGTTCGCTCCACCGTTGCTACTGATATTCGGGTTTGTTTTGCTGATTATTTGATCTGTCTTACCTTCACTGGCCATTAGTAGTGTATGTGCCCGTCGAATTACTCTGGCATTGGAACTACCCTTTTTGACTATATCCAGTAGTTCTTGCCTTTGTTGTGATGAAAGATTAATTTTATCCAATTTATTCATATATTCTGATTTTTTGGCGTTGGCGGAGGGAGCAAGTGCGGCAGCTATATCGCACTGTCTGATTGGACTAATAGAGTCTATACTACTTTAGTATAGAATTAAACCCATCAAAATTAATGAAATGGACTAGAGTATGAATTGATTGAGAAATGGCGATCGCCTTTCAATAGAGAATCATGGAAATGGTGGGGACAACCTTTTGGTAAACTATAGGAATTTAAACTAACACGCTTATTGCAGCTTCGCAGTTATTAGACCCCAATAAAAATAGCGATAACTCTGTTATTTTAATAACGGCAACACCTTTTTCTTTAATAATTCCACCAGCTCTGGCTGCATATATTCATACTCATCTCTGATATCCAAGCAAATCAGTCGCTTGTTTTTGAGCCAAGGCTGAAACTTATTTGAAAGTTTACGTTGATGCGACTTTTCCATTACAAAAATTATGTCTGCCCATTGAATAGCTTCGCTGCATAAAGGAATTTCAGCACCTCGATTCAATCCAGCCGAGTCCACCTCCAAATCTGGATATTCAGAGAATATCGTTTCAGCGGTAGGACTGCGTAATCGGTTTTGACTGCAAATAAATAGTATTTTCTTGATCTTTATAATTTAATAGGTGAAAGTTCAAATATTAAACCATATCTCCTCACAAAACTATTGTTATGGCAGAATGTGACCCCTGAGTGCTAATCAATGTGTAAGAAAATTCACGCCCACCCACAATAAAAAGTTAATTGTGTAAGAAAATTCACGTCCACCCACAATAAAAAGTTAATTGTGATAACTCATGCACATTTTCCCACTTCCCCAAAAACTAGGAGATGATAAAAATATAGAGTAGGACTTACGCAACGACACTAATTATAGTGGTTTTATCTTGAATAATGACCAATTAATATGCAATATATAGCGTTACTCCGTAAGTCCTGCTCGATTCAAAAAACAAGGAGAAAATTATGCTTGCTGGAACTCAAACAACTACTACTCGTCCTACTATATCCCTTGGTAGCACTGGTGAAGATGTGAAAGATTTACAAAAAGTTTTGAATGCCACTGTTGCTGATACTAGCTTAGTAGTTGATGGAATATTTGGTAATCTTACAAAGGAAG
>NZ_JAAHGT010000654.1 GCF_010672385.1 Okeania sp. SIO2F4 | reverse complement strand
ATCCTCTAGTTGTAGTTGCTGGACCCTGTTCAGTAGAAAATGAGGAAATGATTATAGAAACAGCCCAACGGGTGAAAGCTGCTGGTGCTAGGTTTCTGCGTGGAGGTGCTTATAAACCTCGTACTTCTCCTTATTCTTTTCAGGGACATGGTGAGAGTGCATTAAATTTGTTGGCTGCCGCTAAAGAAAAAACTGGTCTAGGTATTATTACAGAGTTAATGGATGCTGCAGACTTGCCAATGTTGACTGAAGTGGCAGATGTCGTGCAAATTGGCGCTCGTAATATGCAAAACTTCTCACTATTAAAAAAGGTCGGCGCTCAAGATAAACCTGTACTTTTGAAGCGGGGAATGGCTGCAACTATTGAAGACTGGTTAATGGCTGCAGAATATATTTTAGCTGCTGGAAATCCAAATGTTATTCTTTGTGAGCGGGGTATTCGCACATTTGACCGTCAGTATGCTCGTAATACTCTGGACTTATCTGCAATACCAGTTTTGCGATCGCTGACTCATTTACCAATTATGATTGACCCTAGTCATGGTACTGGTCGGGCTGAATATGTACCTGCAATGGCAATGGCAGCTATTGCGGCAGGGACAGACTCTCTGATGATTGAAGTCCATCCAAATCCTGCAAAAGCTCTGTCAGATGGCCCCCAATCTCTAACACCTGATAAGTTCGATCGGTTAATGGAGGAAATGGCAATTATTGGTAAAACTGTTAAGCGTTGGCCACAGACAGAACCAGCCCTTGTATAACTTTGCTCAAAAATTGGTTAATTCTCTTTGCAATATAACCAAAGAATTAAAAAGTGGGCGGTGGTGCATAGTAATGGTAGAGAGAGTGTGGTCCGTGTGGTCCGTGTGGGGAGAAATTAAAAAAATATATATCCTCACCATTACTATGCAGGACTACCAAAAAGTGATTAGCAATTAGTAATCGACTAGGGGAGTCATAGGATTAAATGTAAAGCCGATCAATGGTTTGAAAGAGGATATTTTACCTCTATCAAACCCCAGAAAAAGCTGATAGCTAGTCAAGCAATTTTTAATTAAGAGTTACTGAATAAGTCTTAAACCCTAATTAATAGATATAAGGAGCCAGAAATAAGTCGGCTATCGTTTCAAAATTAATGTTTTTTTTGAACTCATACTTGGAAAGTTTAATGGGTATTAACCTCAAAAAAACTCTTGCCTTTTGGTTTTTACCACCCCACACCAAAAACTTTTTTAGCAGACCCTAATTACTTTAACTTTAAGCAGTAAATGTTATGGCAAATGAAGCCAAGGTGTTTGACAACAAAAAAACTGACAATACATTTATTTTAGGTGAAACCCTGATAGCTAACTACTAATTAGTATATCTATGAAAATTGATTATTTTGTTGAGAAATGATACAGTCAATTTGATGTTCAATATTATCAAGTAATTTCTGCAAAGTTAATAAGCTATCTAGTTGAAAAGGAGCTAAATGTTGACGAGAACAAACTTGATTTATTTTAACCTGTAGTTGTTTACCTAATTTAAAGGCATCTTGACTCAAGGAAGATAACTGTTGCTGTTGATAAAATCTTAAAGCTGCTCCTCTCAATACTTGTAATGTCGCTTCTTGCCCATAATCTCCAGGCATTACCCTCAAACGCAATAATAAATGATTATTTTGATAAATTCTTTCTATCTCTACTTGCCGAGGTTTTTTAATAGGAATTAAAGGCATTTTGGTAAGAATTTTAAGTTCATTAATCAGAGCTTCAATTTTCTTTGCTTCTAAATTTTCAACTACAGACTTCAGAACTCCGTCTTGACTCCAAAGAATTCTACCTTGGGATTGTTTTTGTTCAAAATAAAGTCTACCAATTCCTGATTCTAAGACTCTCAGCAACAATTCTTTTAATAACTTTTGAGGATCTAAAGTACCCATAGCTTCTAAAGAAGTAAGTTGGGAAGAACTGGTTAAAGATAATTCCAAAATATCACATAGAGAGTTTTTTGATGAAGATTGAGTTTCAAATTGAAGTTTTGTCTGTTGTGAATCTTGAGAAATTTTGAGAAGACTGCCTTGCTCTGTTGTGTTTTTTGCCTCCGAAGATTGTTGATTTTTTTCAACTGTAGCAGACGGATAATTATCAATTTGTTGTTGATTATCCTTGGCTAAACTAACTCTAGAAGCACTAGAACTTTTTGATTTTTGATGACCAATATGGCTTAAATAAGATGAAAGGATTGACCTTTGAGTTTCAGAGGAAATTTCTTCACTTACCAGTGAACAATTTAAGTAAGATAGTAATCGGCGAGCATAATCTAAAGCAGAAGAGTCTTGGGGGTCAACTACACCAAGTCTGACTCGGCTACCTTCTACAGATAGAGGTAAAATTTGATAGTATAAACAGGCCTCAAATGGTAATATATTGTCAATTAAGGCAAATATCTGGGGATTATCCATTTGCTTTACCCCCTCATTGTTCTGAAATGCTAACATTTTTGATTTGTTGATTTGAAACTAATAGAAATCATGTATTTGATGCTCGGGATTAAGATAGGCATTCGCTGTCTCCACTAGAATTATTGAAGTTGAGTTAATCATCACTTTGAAAATAATAACTTAAGTCAGCATATAAACTGGGCTTTTTCCATCTGCTGAACATAACCACTGATTTTCAGATGGGTGAGGCATTGGGATTAAATCAACAATGCGGTAATCCTTGAATATTTATAGTAGTGGTTATAGTAGTGGGTTAATAATACTATATTATCCTAAAAATTTATAGATTTAATTAATTGAACCTTTGACTAAAGTCACTTTAATCTTTTTAAGGGCGGAAATAGCTGAAAATCTAATAGCTCAAAATAGATCAAACCTAGATATATCTATAAATAGTGGTGTTGATGAATTTAGCTATGATTTTCTGTGCTTAGGGGGTAGGGAATAGGGAATAGGGAATAGGGATTAGTTCATTCATCGATAGGAACAGGAACAAGTAGTGAAAGGAGTATTTATAATTCAGATATTGATTACCGAAGAATTAATAATTAAATAATTAAATAATTAAATAATTCAGCTTTGTTAGCCTCCCCAATAAAAGGGAAAAAGCGGTCGGAAAGCGGAGCATGACCTAGGATGGGATGGCGTTAGCGCAGCGGCTCTGCAAGAGCGGGAAACCTCGCCATATCCAATCTCCCCTCGAGAAATAAATTTTTTCCCTACCGCATCAATCCTCTCCCTTTTAAGAAGAGGTAATTATCCATTATCCATTATCCATTATCCATTATCCATTATCCATTATCCATTATCCATTATCCATTAATGAAGCGCCAGCCTAAATATCTTAATTCATAGTTTGGTTCACCAACGCCTAAACAGGCTAATGACTAATTAAATCTTTACTAAATACCAGAGCAAAATTAATTACACATTACTTTTTGCCAGGCTAAATAACTTGGATAAATTTTGCTTAAATCTATTTTGCCTACTTAATATTTATCTATATGTGATTAAGAACTGTTCCGTAAAGATTGAGCATCTAAATACAGTTTAGTCCATTCACTAATAACTTGATTAGTTTTCAGGTTTAACTTTTTACCAATTTCCTCTATACTTGCACCTGATTTTAACGCTTCAATTAAATAACGTTGTTGAGAGTTGAGATTTTGCCAATATTCTTGCCATTGACTGGAAGTCAAACCTAGGCCATGCTCATTGAGAGAAATCTCCAGCCAACTAGCTATTAATTCTGGTTGTTGTTTGAGTGCAAAAACACGAATTGCATGATAACTAACTTTTTCTCTTAGCCTATATACCTGTTTTACAGGCATATCCAAAGCTTGAGCAATTTCATCCTGAGTATTACCTCTAATATAAAGTTTTAACCATTCTGCTGCTTTTTGGTCAACTTTTTCCGCCAGATATTTCTCAAATTCTTCTTGGACTTTAGACCGAAGTTGATGTTGTTGTTCCATCGCTTCTGTATCTTGATACTCCGATGTCACCACAGCATCCAACAAACTTACTCGGTCTTCCGTATCACCAGGGGTAATATCCTCTGAGATTAATTTGACCCATTCTTTGACAGGTACTTGAGTGAGGCCACCTCTTTGAGTCCGACGTAGATAATTGACAAATCTATAAACCAGTAAAGGTTGATTACGAACTGGTCTGACACAATATTCTTCTACACTAGCTAACAATAAAGAGTTTCGCAGATGTGCATTTTTCGTACATTCGGCAATCTTGGCCATTTGCTGTTGTAGGTAGCGATCGCTATTGAGCATCTCTTGGATCACTTCTTGGAGAACATCAATTACACTTCGCTGGCGATCGCGACTGGTATTTACCCATGCTCGTATTTTCTGTCGCAGCATTACTAAGCCATTCAAGCGTTGCATTAAGTTTCGATAAGCTCGGTCTGGGGGAATATCTAAATACCTTTGCCGCAGAATTCGATAAAGAAATTCTCTCCCTTTGGATGCCATTTCCCTTTGGACAGGAGTAAGGGTATCTAAGGAACTAGGATTATTTCCCAATAGCCAACAAGTAATACTATTGTGGATATCTGAGTTATGGTTTGGATAGTCTTCCTGAAGTCTGGTTTTCCATTCTTGTGCCAGTGCTTGAGCCAAAGTCATTCTATTTTTAATTCTAGATATTCGATTATAGTAAAGGGGGGAGTCAACCTCTGCAAAATTCTGCCAAAAGTTTATTCTTTGCTATAGTATTCTAGCAATATTTCTGAGCTTTGATTTGATATGCAGTTTGGATTGATTATCTGGAGAGAGTTTATTAGTTTAGTGAAATAGCAAATTTCTAGATTAGTGAAAACCTAGATGGATATTTATCTATTTTTCTATAAAATATTGATTATTTTTCAGAATTATCAGGAGTAAATATTAAATCTTGCCTGAAAGTTGGAAAAACTGAAAATAAAGTTTCTTGTTTGTGGATTTGCGTTAGAATTCAAAAATCACTGGTTATAGATATAAGAACTCAGTCATCACCTATCAACTTTTTTATATATTGCCTAATTTGGCACGATCGTCAATTATTCTCTCTCTGAATCTTTGTGCAAATTATAGATAAATTTTTCTCTGAGCTTCAGTCAAACCTAACGTAACTTTTCCGAATCCCCAGAAGTAGATATTACATCTTGTCTGAAAATTGGCATAACTGAAAATAATGTTTTTTTCCCTCTACTTTCATTAGGATGAAAAAATCTCTGTATCTGAATCTTTCTGCAAATTATAGATAAATTTTTCTCTCAGCTTCAGTCAAATCTAATCTAACTTTTCCAAATCCTCAGCAGTGGATATTAAATCTTGTCTGAAAATTAGCAGGACTGAAAATAGGGTTTCTTGTTCCTCCACTTTCGTTGAGATTAAAAAATCTCTGTATAGATACAATAACTCAGTTATTATCTATTAAATTTTTTGTATCTTGCCTAATTTGGCAAAATATTGGATGATTCCCTCTGTGAATCTTTCTGCAAATTATAGATAAATTTTTCTCTCAGCTTCAGTCAAATCTAATCTAACTTTTCCAAATCCTCAGCAGTGGATATTAAATCTTGTCTGAAAATTAGCAGGACTGAAAATAGGGTT
>NZ_JAAHGT010000653.1 GCF_010672385.1 Okeania sp. SIO2F4 | reverse complement strand
CAGATTTTCCTGTTCAGGAGTTGGGTAGAATCTAAATTTGTACGCTTTTTCGACCATCTACTGTTTATTTGTCAATGTTTACATTGTAGCATATTATATGTGAAACCACAACATTGATTGGTTTTCCCATGCGACGCTCCCCTGCGGGAGAGCGCGGGTCAAGGACCAACGTTGAGATAAATCAAAGGAAAATCAAAATAGTAATTTCACAGTTCTAATTTTGATACTCTATTAATCATAGAATATTTGGCGTTGCTGAATAGTAATGATTTTTAGATTAAGCATTAACCAAAAAAATAGGCGTTGGTAATTGGTGGGATGATTTTCTACGCTTAGCTGATACCCATCACTTACTCTGGTTAAATATTTAGAGGTATTAGAAACAGATTACTCTTAAAGTTTAATCTCTTGATTTACCAACGCCAAAAAATATCTTTTCGGATTTTACCTTGACCTACTGACCATTAAATTTCAGCAACGCCGAATATTTGGCGGAGAAACTATAACGCTATAGTTTATTTACTGTTAGGTTTGATCAATTAAATTGTCTTAAAGATGTTTTGCTTGGGTAGGACGATGCTGATAATTTTTGAGTAGTCAAATAATCAGAAAATATTTAGCGGAGAAACTATAGCGCTATAGTTTATTTACTGTTCAACTAGGCAAAAGACAAAGAGATGTTTTGCTTAGGTGGGCTTATCTACCTATAGATTTTGAACAACCCAATAATAACACAGTCTTCCCAGTTAAGAATTCCATAGAAATTATTTTAATCCCTGGAATTAGAGAAGAGCGACCTTAAGCAGGTCTACTCTCTAGCAAATAGAGACAACTCCTCTACACAAAAAAAACTATAGTTCTACATATTAGAAGATAGTTATTTTGGTGGAGTAGTCCATTTACAATCAAAAGTTTTATCTGGTAATTTTTGCAAGCTAATTACTTTAATATTTTGAGGATGAGTTTCACCTGTTTGACTTTGAATATCAACAATTTCATAACCAATATCATTTAATTCTTCTGTTAAAGATACATAGCCAAAATATCCATAAGCATCCTTAATTTGTTCTCCCTGTTTTGGAACTTCAGGTATATCCCAACAAACTATAAAATTAGTTACAGTAAAAGGATGATTATATTCATCAGCTTCGGAAAAATTGTATTTATATTCTAGTCCTTTGTAAGCTGTATATTTGAAAGTATTTTCTTCTAAAGGAAGAGCTATACTATCGATACCAAAACCACGAAAAGTTATTGGGCGTACCCATAATTTTGCATAAGGTGAGTCAACAGTAACTAGATGAGAAAACATGGTATATAATGCTCCAACCCAATGTTCTTCTCCTTTTTCTGGTTCTACAATCCATTTATCTTTTAATTGTTCTATATTGTTAACTTTAAATCTTGTTCTATATTGAATACCTTTTTTAAGCTTATCTAATTTTTGACGATACGTATCTAATCTTGTTTCTTCATTTTCCTTGTTTAATCTTTCAATCAATTCGCGAAAAACAGGAACTTTTCCTTGAGCTTCATCTTGAGCTTCATCTAAAAAATTTTTTATATGTTCTAGGAATGAATTGTCTTTTAAAATTTGTTTAGAAGCATCAGTCAAAGAATTTCTATTTGTCACTACGTTAAAACTACCATTAATTATCAAAATATAATGAGATTGAGCTTTTTTATCTGCAAGTATGGAATATTTTTCTAATGATGGATGCTCAAAAATTTTGTTGTAAGGGCAAATTTTTACACCTTCAGATGAAATAAAAGTTCCTCTTTGATCTACTAATTTAATTCCAGATTTGCTATGGCGTTTTCTACCTAATTCTGGATATTTATCTAATGCTCTTTTATTTCCATCTATTGCTAAAGTAATACAATAAGTTATTTCCTCATGTAAAAAAGTAGAACAATAACGGCCTGAAAAATGACCATGATAAAGACTGGATAATTGATTAGGAGTTTTGATTTTTTCAGTGGCATCAGGTTTTTTTAAATAAGGATATCCTGGCTTAATTTCATATAACCCATATTTATTATGTCTAATCATAGACCATAGAAACAGTTTACATCGATCGTTGTATCCAATAGTTTCTTTAAATGAAATTTCTCTCTCTTTAGGAAAACCTGTATAGCTAGGTCTCAGTATTCTCATGTCGCCATGTCTTGTATTGAAGCGGATATAGTTCTTCAAATAAGACCATTCATTTTTTCCATATTCATTTGAAGAATAAAAATCTGAGAAGTCTTGAACTTCTAATCCCTCAACAATAATCATTGTTCCTTGACGATTAAAATCATTAGTAAAAAAATCTTGATTTAATTTATTAAGTATATTTTTAGTTGGATTTTTTGGTCTAGGAAAAAGTTCACTTAGAGTATCCCAAGGTTTATCATCAACCTGAGAAGAAATATCAAATAATTCATTAAGATTTTTTTGGGGATTATCTATTGATATGTATCGCCACGAAGTTTCACCTGAACATCTAGTAATAATAGTAATTTTTTTAGATGCAAAACAAAGTTTAGAACCTTGACATTTATAACCAATAGAGTCTCCTGGAACTTTTGTAGTTCTTCCAATTGAGAAAAACGCACGATAAGGAGTGATACCATTAGTTTCTTCTGTTTCACTTAAACCAATACCATCATCAAAAAATATAAATCCTTTTTCTTGTAAAAGTGGATATATTTTAATTTGAGAAGCCTTAGCATCATAAGAATTAGAAATTAATTCCCGAATAACTTCACATGGATCTTCACGATTAACAGAAAGTTCAGATAGTATATGGTTATAAGAAATAACAGGATGTAGTGGCTTTCTCGGTTCTGACATATTAATTCAATTAGTTCAGTATTCTCAGAATATAATAGTCGAAGTATAAATAAAATAGAAGCGAAAAATTACGGTTATAGGGTGTAAGTTGAATCATCATATTTATCAAACTAAACTGTCGGGGTTTGGTTACTAAACCCCATATTATAAAAAAATCACTCTGAATTATTGATAGTATTATCCAATGTCGGGTTTGGGGAGTTATAAAAACCCGCGCGTTAAACGCCGAGGAAACATAAACTCCCCAAGATTAAAATAGATAACTCGATGTTATCTATTTGAAGATTTTATGCCATAGTTTAAAGTATAAAGATAAATATTTTAGGTCGAGCCAAATGATAATTTATGAGTTTAAAGCTCAAGCTAAACCAGAACAATACAAAGCAATATATGAAGCTATTCATACTTCTGAGTTAATCCAAAATTTTATGATAATTGCCAGAAAAGGATTAAAGGTAAAAAAAGTATTCCTAAGTTCAAAAAACATACTCGTTCTGTAGAGTACAAAACTTCTCAATGGAAACTTTCAGCAGACGTCGAAAGCAATTACTTTTTCAGATTGGATAACTTAATCAATAAAATATTATGGATTTGAACTATACAACTTAGTTTCCAACTCTTGCAAAATTTGCTTTCTATTTTGATTCCCCTTAAACCGCTTAAAAATATCAAGTTCCTGCTCTAACTTTCTTTCTCCTCCATCACCAATAACCCAACTAACTTGATTAATAGCATTCATAATTCCACTATAAGCAACCTCTCCAGAAAAATTACCTTCCTCAGTAATTCCTAATTTAATTTTTTCCTTTATACTCATTTCCAAAGTCGAGGCGATCGCTACTAAACCTACTGCTCCCATTAAAGCTTCTCCACCTTTCAATACTTTGACTCCTGCTAATACCCCAACACCACCACTAACTACAGCATCATCCACTCCCTCAATTAACATACCTTTTTGAACAGCAATATTACCAAACCTATTTGTAATTTTTTCTGAACTTTCCATCTGTTTGACAAAATTTTCTGCTTTCTTCAATTTGCGAAAAACTGTGTGAAAATCATTTTTATTTACTTTCAAATCTGATTCAAAATATCTATCTCTTAAAAGCTGATATACAATTTTACAAATCCTGGGAATTTCAGCTTGAAAAATTACACTATCTAAATTTTTTATAATCCCATTATCTACTTTTGCACCTTCCCTAAGTTGTTGATAAACAGATAAATATTTACGATGCTTACTATTATCTATTTCTGGGTTACTATAAATCAAATTTACGATTAACATATCTATTCTTAGCGCCATTGAAGTTGCACTTGCTAATAAATATTGATCTTTTAGATCCCTGGCGATCGCTGAATTTAAAATAATTGCATCTAACTTTCTAAATTTATCTAAATTAGGTAAAGGTTCTCCAGATTTAATATATAGATAAATTCCTTTCAAATTATGCTTTTCAACTTCCATTAAATTGCCAGAATCTAAAACTTGTTCCAAACCTTTATTAATGCCAACCCACCGAGAATTTTCACTGGCAATTCTGTAGCGTAAACCAATCAGTGAATCTATATTTGATGACTCTACAATAAAATCTAATAAATTGAGTGCTGCCAAATCATAAGTATATAAACCAGAATTAATTCTGTTATAAGCTTCTAAACATCTAGTTTTACTTCTTTCATAAATTGATGCACGAATTACTAAACTATTTATCCGGCGGTCTAGGTTTAATTCGGGATTATAAAAAGTATGTAAAACTAGGAAAGCATCATTACCTTGTAAACCACATTTTTGTAGTCGTAAAGTCGAGCCTTCCGTACTATTGGGGCGAATTCTTACATTATAGCTTTTACCTGATTTAATAGTAACTTTCTGAGTACCTCCCTGATTAGCAGTCTGATAACCAACAAAGATATGATATATTTCTTCTTGTTCTAAATTATTTTCTGTTTCTTGCCATACTTCTGAATTAGTTTGCTGTTTTTTTAAAGTAGATTTTTTGGCAGTCTCTCGGAAATATTTACTAACATCCGATGCTTTATTACTGATAACTTCTTCCATTTCTGAAGCTTTCTTTTTAGCTGCTTCTGAGGCTTGCTCGCTGATTGATTTACTGGCTTTAGATACTTCCTTGCCGAGATTTTCTCTGACTTCTGATGCTTTGTTAGTTATTGATTTCCACAAGGATGATTCCTGTTTTTTCTTCATTGTGTTTCTTGCCTAAGATTACCGAAAAATTAATAATTAATAATTAATAATTAATAATTAAATAATTCTGGTTTAAAGCCTCCCCTTGGATAGGGGAAAACAAAGAAAATATTCCTTATATTCAATTCCCGTGCGGTTTTAACCAGAGGTAATTATCAATTATCAATTATCCATTATCCATTAATGAACTTCTCTATTTATCTTGTATAACACTAAGTTAATTGGTTGGGACAATAAATTTAGGCTCAAAGGTAATAGGGAATAGAAAAAATGTCCTAATCTTAATGGGTAGCGCTATATCAGACTCAATGTTTGAGAGAGTAATAGAACCTTTGAAGTAGGTAGGCAAAATTAATGCCAAATAACTGCAGCAAGTAAATTTCCCCAAAACATTGTGAAAGTAAGTCGCCAACACATCGCTGATACTTCCCTTAACAGTCAGCTCTCCTACCTAACTTCTTCTGTTCAAAATTAACTTTATTTATGACCAGGTACTTATTGACATCCTCCCGACACTGCTCTACGAGATAGCGCGGGATTCCCTAGCATTGCTGATAGGGACTTTCACCACAATAGTTT
>NZ_JAAHGT010000652.1 GCF_010672385.1 Okeania sp. SIO2F4 | reverse complement strand
ATGATGAATATGCACAATTACTAAACATTTAATTTGCAATATCAATCACAATTTTATGCATATTAATTACTACTAATTCAAAGAATAAGAAGACTTGCTTAGTCGAGAAAGAAGAAAGTTTTTTCTAACTCATTAAACAGACTCGATCTAACCTAGAGCTAGGAATGCGTCATTTTTAGGTGAACAGACTAATCTCTTCACCTATGAGCAAAACTCTGCCTTCTAAAGTAGTCAGAGAAACCTCTAATAAATCATTACTGCTAATGTAACCTTCTAGCAAAGTAGATGGAACTTTCTGGTGGCCATTAACACAGAAGTCAGAATTCAGAAGTCATAAGTCAGAAGTTTTATGGCGATATAAAAACTTGAAATTGACAATAATTGCGGAGGTATGAAATTATTTAAGTGAATTAGTAATTAAGTAGGTAGGTCTAAAATTAAACGTAAAAAAAATTGTAGGGGCGAGTTTAGCCGAAAGCCTTGATAAATTACGAATCTAGTCCTAAAAACCCCCCCCTAACTTGTTGTGTTTATTTATGCTCACCTACTCAATAGCAATAAAATCTCTACGTTTCATGGATTATAGATAAAATATTTTACTATAGAACTCTATTATTGACTTTCCAGTTCACAGGAGAATCAATAATATCAACAGAAACTATATTAAATTAGGAGAAACGAATGCGTAGTAAACGCTCTAAACCTTGGATTTATCGTAATTCACGTTTTATTATTGCTGGTATCGCAGCAGTAGGTGCTGCAATCACAGCCTATCTTGCTATAGAAAAATTAACAGGGGGAATAGTTATTTGCCCTGTGGATGGTTGTGATAATGTACTTGAAAGCCCCTACGCTACAGTTTTAGGCTTACCTCTAGCTCTGTTTGGCTTTTTAGCTTATGCTGGCATGGGAACAATGGCGATCGCTCCTTGGTTAATTAACCCAGATTCCCAAAAGGAATTACGCTCAAAACTAGAAAACTGGAGTTGGTTATTAATGTTTGTAGGTGGCGTATCCATGACCATCTTCAGTAGCTATCTGATGTACATAATGGCATTTGAGATTAAATCTCTTTGTCTTTATTGCATTGGTTCAGCTATTTGTTCCCTATGTCTATTTATCTTGGCATTAATTGGTCGTAATTGGGAAGACATTGGGCAGTTAATCTTTACCGCTATCATTGTCGGGATGATTACTATGGTAGGAACATTTGCGGTTTATTCTCCAATTCATTCCACCTCTGCTAGCGAACCAAATGTTTATGGAGTTACAACTACTTCCACTCCGGCAAAAGTTGCATTAGCGCAACATTTAACAGAGGTAGACGCAAAAATGTATGGTGCTTATTGGTGCAGTCATTGTCAGGATCAAAAGAAGTTGTTTGGTCAAGAAGCTGTTAGTAAATTAAACTATATTGAGTGCGATTCTAAAGGCAAAAATCCTCAACCGAACTTATGTGTTACAGCGGGTATTAAGGCATATCCCACTTGGGAGATTGATGGTAAACTCCAGGAGGGTGTAGTTTCTTTAGAGAATTTAGCAAAATTATCAGGCTATAACGGATCGACTAATTTTGATAATCCTTAATTAAGTAGCTAAATTTGAAACAGTTAACTGATGAGTGTAACGTTAAATGTCGCTATGTCATTTCAGTTATCAGTTATCAGCTAGCCTTCTGCGGAGGAACTGCGTCATTGGGACTAGAACGGAGTCAAAGGAAGCAATCTCATACTATAGCGCTACGCGCAAGTCAAAAGTTAAAAGTAATCGAGCGACTGAGTTGTCGGTGCCCAAATGCTCCGCAGATAATCACATCGTCACAACCAAAACCCTGTAGGGGCGATTCGCTTGCTCGCCCCTACTGTGGTCTACCGTGCAGGAAAACTGCTGTAGTACACAAGAGCGATATTTCTGGGTTAGCATGGGTAATATCATGTCCGGATAAGAGCGTGATAAAAAAATTTTTGTTTGTAGTAAAGCTCTAGCCCGAACTATTAAGATAGGGCTCTTGCCCAACTACAAGCTTTAATTATAACTATTCAACCGGACATGATATAAGTCCTGTTACTATAAAAAAGCATTGCTGATTTATTTCTTCTAGAAAACAGCAATGCTTTTTTAATTCTATTTGAAATGGCAATTTTCAATTAATATACTTAAGCTTTTTCTTGCTCTTGAGTTGTTTTGCTCTTGCGCTTCAAGAATAATTTTCCTGCAGCTCCAAATGCCAATAAACCAAAAATTGTACCTGGTTCAGGTACTGAATCAATTTCAGGCATTGAATCCATTTCATAAATTGTAGTCGTACCACTAACTTCATTAGCTACTACTAACAACGCTATATCATTGGGACTATCTTCCGCACTAATAAATGTTAACCCTTCAGGACCTAAATCTCCTACTGCTGTTAACTGTTCACCTGTTGGATCTGGGTCTCCCTCATCATCCAAATCAAATTCCACTGAGAAGTCACGATTATTTGTATAGCTCATAAACTTAGGAGCTAATGGATTACTAACATCGTAGGTCATAAAACCGCCAATCCGTTCTAAACCAATAAAGGCTAAGGTACGATTGCCCATCTGACCAATAGCAACACCTTCAGGTTCTGGACCTTTATTATCACTCCGATTATCAAAGGACTGATTTTCATCATTATTGGAGTTGAAGTCGTCAGGAAATAACTCAGCAGTTATTTGTTCAAATTCATCCCCACTGTCAAAAACTAAGTCCAATTTGCCTTCTCGATCGTCATACTCCCAAATAGAGAAGGAACGACCACCAAAAGCATATAGTTCATCGAAGTCACCATCACCATCTGTATCACCCATGGTATTTGTGATTTCCAAACGCCCTATAACTTCATCTTTTTGTAGTTCCTCAGCATTTGGGAAAGCAGATGCATCGAGCTGCTCATCTGCCACTTCTGTTTCTTCATTAAACCCATCATAGTCACGACTATCACCCTCATTAGCTGTCACTAAGTAAGTTTTACCTCCTACTGTATAGGAAGCAATTTCATCTGGTTGATATATACCAAATACAGGATAATTTTCAATATTAACTTTACCATCTTCATCGCTACCATCTATCCCATTACCAGGTAAACTATGATTTTTAAACCTAAGGGCAACAATATCAGTAAATTCACCAGTAGTAAGATCGAGTATACCTAAAGCATTATTTTCTTGTAGTGTTACATAAGCTGTTGTTCCGTCTTCTGAAAAAGCGATATCCTCTGGTTCCAAATCTTGAGCTACTGTAGCATTAGGCCCAAATATTCTGACCCCTTCTGCTTTTAGTTCATGTACTTTATCGTTGAAAGCCTCAAAACCTGCAGTTTTTACAGATAAGTCTGACATATCTATAATACTAACAGAACCTTCAGGGTCAAAACTGTCTGGTTGATTGTAACTATTTGGCTCACCTTCATTAGCCACCAATAATTTACTTCCATCTGCTGTAAAGGCCAGAGAATCAGGTAAAGCACCAACCGTTAGTCGATCGAGCAGGTGACCATAAGGATTAAAGAATAAAACTTCTCCCGGATTTGTGATTGTATCATTTTCGACAGCAACAGCAAAAATACCATCACTATAAGCAACACTATTAACTCCACCAAAATAGCCATATTCAGTCAACTCGATATTAAAAAGTTCCTCTGGATTACTAATATCGCTAATATCTAGAACATCTAATGTTACTGTATCATCGTTTACAACAAATAGCCTTTCACTATCTGGATCGAAGGCTGTTATTCTTGCAGCACTCTCATCAAATACACCAGTCTCATAAGTACCTACTGGTGTGAAACTCAAACCACCTGCTGTACTTGGTGCTGCCATCATGGCGACTGCAAAACTTGACTCTACAGTTAATTTAATCATTTTTCCCAACACATTAGTATTAGCATATTTACTTTTACCCTGATGATTTTTCATTAGTTATGTACCTCTTAAATAAGTAGATTTTTCAACTTTATCAGTTAGAATTTATGTAAGTTGTTTGTACTTATAGTTTTATAAGCTACTCTTGCTAAGATCACCAAAAATGTATAACTTTTTTAACATTTTCCTGTGTTATTACTGATAGTTCCCAAAATATTACCAAAGTATAATACTATTTTGTAAAACCACTGTAACTGTAATAATTATCAAATATTTTTTAAAAATATCAAGCAAGACAGAGCAACAGTCTAGAACTCTTAGTCAGATTACTATTCACCTAATTATACAGATGTTTTATATCAAACTAAAACATGAATATTTAAGTTGTATATAGTTTCTAACAATGGAATATTTTCGGTAACATTTTATAGTATGAATGACCGAAATTATTAGTACAGACAATTATTTTGTTGAACTTAAATTAATAATTGCATTATTAGTTATAAATATGCAATAGTTTTAAGGCAACTTCATCAAATCTTCATATATTTTTGATTCACTCTTACTACAAATTTTGAATTATTTATTACAAATAACCCCTAGATTAGGTAGATTTAATTACTGATTAGCTACATAAATTTAGGTATAGAGAACATACAACCGAGAAGGTTGTTAAGATAGTATAGATAATATGTAAGTTTGTTCAAAGAAAAAGAAAAGATCGCAAAGCCCAATGCTAATGAATGGCCTAATCTTCAACAAAATTAGTTAAGTTGCCAATTCAACTAACTAGAGCATATTGGCAACTATGGCATTTATTCCATAGCAACATCTAGATGAATCTGGCCAAAGGGAGATAAGCCTATTGAAAAATTAGTTTATTCAAGTTCTTGTTAGTAAATTTGTTTGAATCGTATCGTTCAAGTCCCAAGTATCAGAATGGAGAGGCGGATAAAATGTTACGCAAGTTATTTGTGAAACTAGCACTCTTTGGCATGGTCACCGCCTTGGTCAGCTCTAGCTTAAATTCATCAGCATCAAACTTGGAGCTGTTAGCTAGCACTCAAGACCCAGGCACCATAGTTATTGCCGATATTTCTAATAATCCTGCAAAAAAGATTAGACGTTACCAGCCTTTAGCAGATTATCTGGCAGAAAAACTAGGCCAATTTGGAGTAAAACAAGGGGATGTCGAAGTAGCTGCCGATTTGGATGAAATGGCCAATTTTCTCAAATCAGGAAAAGTAGACATTTATTTCGATAGCCCTTACCCAGCGATGAGAATAAGTGATATGTCTGGTGCTAAACCAATTCTACGTCGTTGGAAGGGTGGTGTGCCAGAATATTATACTGTCATTTTTACTATGAAGGATAGAGGGATTAAATCTCTAGAGGATCTTAAAGGTAAAATGGTAGGCTTTGATGAAATCAGTTCGACATCAGGTTATATGTTGCCTGCGAGTATCTTAATAGAAGCTGGAGTTAATCCTCAAGAGAAGAGAGCAGCTACTTCAACGGTATCTGCTGATGAAGTAGGATATGTATTTACTGATGATGATGAAAATACTATTCAATGGGTAATTAGTGGAAAAGTGGTAGCTGGTGCTCTTGATATCGGAACTTTTATGGAAATTCCGGAAGAAAGCCGACAAGCAATGCTAGTTTTAGCACAGAGCGATAAAGTAGCTCATCATATAGCCTTAGTTAGAGCTGACCTGAAACCTGAAATGACTGAGGCCATCAAAAC
>NZ_JAAHGT010000651.1 GCF_010672385.1 Okeania sp. SIO2F4 | reverse complement strand
ATCTCTTCAACGAAATTTTTAACATTTGGTAATCCCTCATTTGCAAAAGCTTTCAAGTCAGAAGGTATGATGAGATAGTCTGTAGTAATCATAGCTATCCTAGCATAAAGATTCAGTGAAGGTGGTGTGTCAATAACCACAAAATCATAGTTATCTTTAGCTGATTCTAGTTTTTTCCTTAATCGTATTTTTGCCACATCAATTTCTGTTAATTCTCTCTCATATTTCATCAAAGTAATATGAGAAGGAATTACATCAATTTCAGGGTCATTGAACTGAGATTGGTAAACAACTTCAGCAATGGTAAATCGCTTGGGATTTCTGATAACATGATAAATATACTTGTCTTTTAAGTTATCATTTTCTTCATCATCAAATTTAGCTAAACCTAAAGCAAAAGTTGTATTTGCCTGACTATCTAAATCAATAACCAAAACTCGATAACCTTTTTTACTCAAGGCAGCAGCTAAATTAACTACTGTTGTCGTTTTTCCCACTCCGCCTTTATTATGATAGACAGCAATTACTTTCATAGAATTTCTCCTACTTTGATTAATTGGATTAAAATCTGTTTCAAGGTTTACTAACTTTTCCTGATTTTCGGGAATATTGCTAACAATTTCTCTTGTCTCAGATTGAGTAGCGATCGCCTCACTTACCTCTGCTTTTTCTCCAGGAGTTTCTGTTGTATTAGAACTCAGATTTTTACGCAAAGATTCTCGACCTACTAATTTTTTAATTTCTTCTATTTTGTCATCAACTTCACCCCCTAAACAACTAAAAATTAACTCAATCTGATTTCCGTCTCTTTGATAAATCCTAATTTCTCTAGCATTAGTTAACAAGCCATATTTTACATTCATACTTGTTAAATAACGCCTCAGTTTTCGTTGATGGCGGTCTAAATTTTGTTTTGGATGTTTTGCCTCCATAACTAAACTTAATGGAGAATCTCCATCTAAACGAAAAGGTAACTTCTGGGCAGCAAACGATAAAAAGTCTAAACGGATACTACCTAAAGTTACTTCTTGATGCCAATGTTTGATAGTGTATCCTAATTTCGGGAGTAGATAACTAACAATTAGTTTGCTTTCTACCTCGCTTTCGTTACGACATAAATCTGGATTAAAACTCAAGGTTATTTCAGTTATCAGTTATCAGTTATCAGTTATCAGTACCTCTGCAATAAGGAGGCTTGAAATATCTATGGATGTTCTTTTTTTATCCCCTTAAAAAGGGAGACTTTAGATCATAATTTTTCGGTAATTATTCCTGAATTTTGAATTTTTTCCTTAATTAACTAATCCTATGCTATCCAAATAGATTTATTAATGTGAATATTGACAAATTGGTTCAGTTGTATTGCTTTCTTTTTCAGTATTTTTATAGTTTTATACCAATTTATGAAAGTGGTATTATCAATTAATTTTATTTTGTTTGGGGTTATTTTTATGAGTGGGAGTATCTTGATCCTGTTGAGTATCAAGATGCCCTATAAAAAAAATCCGGTCAAAATGCCGGATTATATAAAAATTGATAAATGAAAAATTAGTGGTATATGTTAATGGGGTTTAAATCCCTATTAAAAACCTTGAAAAGCTGATAGCTAATAGCTAATAACTGACCGCTTTCCTAACTTAAATTACTGGGAAATTTTCTGAGCATCATATTCTTTAAAAGTCAAATAAAACTTAGTTTTATCGTACAAATGACACTTATCTGTTATCTCTTTCATTAAAGACCAAGAAAACTTAGTTTGATAAAGTTTATCTCCCCATTTATCCTTCAAAAATTGATGTGCTTGCCTCAGATTATATGAAGGAATTCCAGTAGAAACATGATGTGGAATATGCACATTAATATCATGGCAAAGAAACTCTACCCAACGAGGATAATCACAATGTACTGTACCAAATAATTGAGCCTCTGCTTCATTCCACTCTTCGGCAGGAGTAAAGGGAATTTCTGGTACTGTGTGGTGAACAATCGTAAATGTACTCATCCAGAAGTGGTAAACTAACCAGGGCACTAACCAAAACTTGACCAGACCCCACAGACCAACTGTAGCTATTAGCAAAGGAAAGGCGATCGCGCTAAACCCAAAAACTACCAATGCAGAAAACTTGACATCTTCCCTATCCTTACCCTCAAATTTTCTCCAGTCAAAATGCACAAGTGCCCAGTGAGGAAGAGAAGCTAACCACCAAAGTCTGCCACGCATAACCCTATAAACTGACTGCATAAAACTACCAGCAACCTCATAATCTTCTGGATACCAAGGTTGCCAAGCATTGTCTTCCCCCATCTTATTGGTATGTTTGTGGTGATAATTATGGCCTATTCGCCAGCCATGAAAGGGATAAATTAAGGGCAAAAACGCTAAGTGACCAACTAGATCGTTGACCCAGCGACGGTTAGCAAAGGAGCGATGACCGCAGTCATGGCCAATAACAAAAAACCCTGTTAATGCAGTGCCAGTGAAAACCCAGACTAGGGGTAATAAAAACCAAGGTGTAATTGTTAGTCCCCAATAACCTAAAACAACCATAAATATATTGGTTGCCACCATTGTCCATGTTTTCCATTTATCTTTAATGAAAACTTCGCGAGGTAGAGTTTTCACAATATCTTTTAGCTGTAGTTGCTCGTTTGTCAAATTAGAATTTCCATGAGCAGATTCTGTAATTGATACAGTCATAAATTGTTTAAATTCCCCGTTTTTTTTGATGGTTATGCACTAGATTTATAATTACGAAAAAAAACGCCAGCCTGAAAATTTTGCTGGCGGTTTTGACCACTGAAAAATTTTTACAGCTAATGCTCGGAACTAATAGCATTCAGTAAATGTTAGTGAATTGTGTTCAAAACAATGCTGTATGTAGCAAAACCTTTCTTTTTATATCATAATCTTGTCACTATCCAGGTAAATTAATGAATTTTGTTGCTTTTGCTACTTCTTTCTTGTTTGTCAAGTGTAGCTATAGTCATGTTCAAAATTTTTATTGATTGACTTATTTTTCAACCTGTGATACTAAGTTTCGTTCTTTGATAGTTCGTAATTCTAATAAGAGAGTTTCTATTTCTGCTTCAAGATGAAGCAACTTAACTTGTTGATCTGTTTGATACAAGGACTTCATCTGTTCTAAGGTACGGGTTTGATTGGTTAATTTTCCTGAATCATTTACCCTTGGACCAGTGTTTAAAGAACTAGAAGCTTTGGACAAACTAGATGTGCTGTCAGAAATCAATAAGTTACTAGCCATTTATACTCACTTAAATAGTTTTTCTTTAAGATAGATTACAACAAATTAAGCTATTTAACCTTATTGAATAAAAATTTAACATTCAAAATTAGGTCTTGGGGTAAGTTAGCCAATACTAAACAGTTATAAGATTAAGTAAGTAAGGTTTTGGTATACTTTCTAACTATAATTTTGATTAACTTTTCATCCTTACCAGCCATTGACCAAAAAGTTATGGAGAAACTCTTGATTAAGTCAAAGTTAAATTTTTGTTTAGGGTTGGTTTCCCCTGTCGCCGATATAAAAAGGCCCGAAGAACGACAATTGCTCATGCTAGATGGAAATTATCCGTCGTAACCCACCGATATTAACTATTCTGGCTGTCTTAATATTTGTTTGATAAATATTCAATTATAGCTTAGGCCGAACCTCAGAAAAACTTAAAGTTTACAAAAAACAAGCTTGAGAGCAAAGTGTTTTTAAACCGGGGCTAAAAATCAGCACCAGATTTTAATTAATAATTAATGTAATTACTTTTTTGTGATATAAGATAAAGATGTACAAAAAATGAAATTGCTACGATTAAAAGTATTAACTATACGGTTAACCAAGCTAGTAGGGGTGGAACTCCCGTAAAGTACTCAGCCCTCTCGATCATTGCCTAATCAATGCAAATAATAGTAGCTTGGAGAGTATGCCCAACTAGTAAAATATGTTTAAAATCGTGAAAGAGCAATAAATTGTCATCAAATCTATATTTATAGAGTAAACACAATGCCTATAACTATTGTTAGTAGGTTTGAGTGTGTAGGGGTACTTTGACTCGTCCCCAGAGAATATAGATCTGGTCAGCCAAGAAAAAAGTCCTAAGGCTGATTTATCCCGTTGCGAAGTGTCAGCTTAGAATCCCCGTGACTTTAGTCCGGATATTAGTCAAATTAAACAATTCAAAACTTCAAAACTTAAAGATGACCTTAACATTGCCCCCTTATCAGTCAAAATTACAAGGCTGGCCTGGTTTGATCGAGGCTTATAAATCTTATCTACCTGTGACAGAAAAAACTCCTGTGGTGACACTGCAAGAAGGTAATACTCCTCTGATTCCTGTGCCAGCAATCGCCCATCAGGTAGGCAGACAGGTAGAAGTATTTGTTAAATATGATGGCCTCAACCCCACGGGTAGTTTCAAAGATAGGGGCATGACTTTAGCCATATCTAAGGCCAAAGAGGCAGGTGCAAAAGCAGTAATCTGTGCCAGTACGGGCAATACCTCGGCTTCCGCTGCAGCTTACGCTAGACGAGGTGGGATGCGAGCTTTTGTTTTAATCCCTGATGGTAATATTGCTTTAGGAAAGTTAGCCCAAGCTTTGTTATATGGGGCTCAAGTTTTGGCAATTAAAGGTAATTTTGACCAAGCCCTAGAAATAGTGCGAGAAGTGGCCAATAAATATCCAGTGACTTTGGTAAACTCAGTTAATCCCTATCGTCTCGAAGGTCAAAAAACTGGTGCTTTTGAGATAGTGGATACTTTAGGCGAGGCCCCAGATTGGTTGTGTATTCCTGTGGGAAATGCCGGAAATATTACAGCATATTGGATGGGTTTTTGTCAATACCATAAAATTGGAAAATGCGATCGCCTGCCAAAAATGATGGGCTTTCAGGCTGCAGGGGCAGCACCTATTGTCCAAGGTAATCCTATAGCCCAGCCGGAGACAGTGGCCAGTGCTATTAGGATTGGCAACCCTGCCAGTTGGGAAAAAGCTATAGCTGCTCAACAAGCTAGTCAGGGAAGTTTTACTGCTGTTACTGATGAGGAAATATTAGAAGCTTATCGTTTATTGGCTTCTAATGAAGGAATTTTTTGTGAACCGGCTAGTGCTGCTTCTGTTGCTGGTTTATTGAAAGTTAAAGACCAAGTTCCCACAGGATCAAAGATAGTTTGTGTACTTACTGGTCATGGTCTCAAAGACCCAGACGTAGCGATTAAACATAGCAACAATCAGTTTAAGCAAGGTCTAGAACCGAGTATAGAGGCAGTTGCTGAAGTTATGGGATTTTAAAGGAAAGAATAAGGAAGAGGAAAGAAGTAAGAAGGACAATATTTTTGAATTTACCAAAAAATTGGGTTTAAAGCCTCGCCCATAAGCGGGCGACTTTTTAGTTGTTTTTTCTGAATACATATGTTATTATTTTATTGATATTTACTATTAACGACGTGGTTTGAATTAGTCGCGGGCGGGCAGTCCGAGACAATAAACGGAGGCGGAGGCAAGCGTAAGACTAGGGTCAAAATAGCAGCAGCCTGTGAAACTTCAACCCAGCGAATAGTTTAGGATCAGTAGGAATGCTGGTGTCTTTAGACCGGGGAGGATGTCAATTTTGAGCTTTTCTGTCTAATCTCTACTATTGGGCAAGCGAGGT
>NZ_JAAHGT010000650.1 GCF_010672385.1 Okeania sp. SIO2F4 | reverse complement strand
GCTCTGGAACTTTTATATGGTTATGCTAATCGAAATCGGTTAGCATCATGGTTACAAATGTTTGCCCATACTCTCATGTTATTAACTGGTTTATATGTGGGAATATTACTGCTATTTTATGCTGTGCCAGTATCTGTAATGTTGTTACGAGAATTTTTCTCTTTTTACTGGCTTCAAGGAATTATTTCTGAGTTAACTTACGCTCCTAGTTATGTATTTACATTACTCTCATCTTTATTTTTATTAGGTTTAACCACAACTTTATTTGTATTTATGCCTTCAGCTCTAGCCAGTTTATACGTTCATTCTGGGCAAAGAATATTGAGAATGTTTGCTTTTAAACATGGGCATCAACGTACATTTCAAGGAGCTGTAGTTGTGATAACTGCTTGGATGATTATGTTTGTTTCATTTCAGCAACAACCCCAAGTTGTAGTTTTTCAAATGTTAGATTTACCAGTCAGAAATCAGAGCGATCGCCAAGAGCTTTTAGCCAATTCTAATTTAATTCGAGATGGATTAGTTAATGCCTATTTATCCTCATATCGTTATCTAAGTACGGTTGGGAGAAGTAATCAAATTCGCATCATGTACAGAAGCACATTTGGTTTGCCAGAATCAATTAATCAAACATTACAAGATTACTTCAATCATCTTATGTCACCCTTTTTATATAAAGGTTCCAATAAAGACAAACAAAAAGCAGCAAAACTCTACAGTAATTTTTTCGATGCGCCAATTCAAAAAGCAGAACAAACAGCCATTCTTAATGGTCTTCAATCGACAGCAAATATAGATGAAGTAAAAGCTGGATTATTAAATATTGGGGAACAAAAAGTCTGGCTGAAAAACCAAGAAATTAATGTTACAGAAAATGGAGACTGGGCAGATATAGAACTATATGAAATTTACGAAAATCAAACCTTTGAACCCCAAGAAATTTTCTATTATTTTACCCTCCCAGAAAGTGCAGTTATTACAGGTATTTGGTTAGGCGATACTGACAACCGCGCCCAACGTTTTCCTTTCAAAGTTTCGCCCCGTGGTGCAGCACAAAAAGTCTATAATTCTCAAGTAAGAAGAGAACGTCCGGTCGATCCTGCTCTCCTAGAAAAAGTCGGACCTCGGCAATATCGTTTACGAGCATTTCCCATACCAGCAAAATTATCAGCAAGGGAACGAAAAAATAACCCAGACCAACCAACACAAATGCACTTGTGGTTAACTTATCAAGTCATGGCAAAAAATAATAGTTTTGCTTTACCGGAGTTGACAGAGAAACGTAATATCTATTGGAATAAAAACACCAAACGAATTTACAATACCAAGTCTGTCAGAGGCGATCGAGAAGCATGGTTGCCACCCAGTCTTCCCGCAGTTGCCGAAACTACTCCACAACAACATCAGATAAATTTCCCCAACGGATATCAAATTTCTGCTCAACCATTAGTAACGCCGGAAAAATTTTTACCAGAAAGCGAACGGTTTGCAGTAGTTGTGGATACTTCCTACAGCATGAGGGATAAAACCAAAGAATTAAAACAGAATATTGACTGGTTGGTGGCAAATGGTTTTGGAGACCTGAGTTTTGGTAACGGTGATGCAGACATATATTTGACTGATGTCGGTTTTCCACCAGAACGCATTGATGATATTAGTCAGTTTGATGCTGAGAAAGTTACATTTTTCGGTACCCTCCAATATCAAGAAATGCTAGAACAATTTCTCCAGTTACGAGGGGATACTCGCTACAATGGGTTGATATTTGTGACAGACGAGGGTAGTTACGAACTCTCAGATGACACTCAAGAAATGCCGAAATTATCTGCTCCTCTCTGGATGTTGCATTTGGGAGCAATGCCACCTGCTTATGATGATGCCACATTAAAATTGATGCAAAAAAGTGGGGGTGGTGTGGCGACAAAACTTACCGAGGTATTTCAGCAAGTGACCGCAAAATCAAAATTAGGAAAATCTGTTGTTAGTGTGGCAGATGGGTATGCTTGGTTTATGGATAAAAAATCTGATGGGGAAATAATAGAAGATAGTTTTGCACCTCTGGCAGCTCAACAGTTAGTTTTGGGATTGAGTAAAAAAATGAACTTGGAGACTCTGGAGGAGTTGGATGCTATTCACGCGATCGCCAAGACATATAAAATAGTTACGCCATATTCTTCAATGATAGTTTTGGTGAATGACGAACAACGGGAAGCACTCAAACGTGCAGAAGCAGCAGCAGATCGTTTTAACCGGAAAGTTGAAGATGGCAAGGAGGAGTTAACAAACCCCGATAACCCATTAGATACTTTAAGTGTACCCGAACCTGGTATGGTATTGGGAATGGTGGCAATGGGGTTTTTCTTATTTATTTTGAAAAAAAAGTAGAAAAATTGTAGTAGACTGACACATCTAAAATAGGTGTAGGTTGAGGTGCTCACACGGATTATGGCACGGATATACGGATTAATAGTTGAAAACTTTTGGTTTAATACGAAATCTGAAAAGATGCTTTTGTAGTCTATAAAAAAAAGCGATCGCTAAAACCTAATTTCCATAGGAAAGCGATCGATCTATAATCAAATTATCCTTTAACTAACTAAATCAAAACTACCAATGACTAGACCATCCCCAAACCCTTCTCCACGCCCTGCAAATGTTAGGTTGTTAGCAATAATAGGGACAACAATAACTATGATTGGTGTTATTGTTGGTATTGTTAATGATGGAGCCAGCATTCTTAAGAACTTTAAAGGACGATCTCCAACCCAGGATGCTGAAAGTTACTACGATCGCGGTGATGAGCATTATGATAGAAGAGAGTATGAAAAGGCGCTTGCTGACTTAGAGCAGGCCATCCGACTCAATCCTAAATTGACTAAAGCTTACAATCTTATGGGTCTTGTTTACCATAATCGGGGAGAGTATGAAAAGGCTATCTTCAACTATAGCATAGCTATTGGACTCAATCCCGATTCTGCTCTTCTATATAACAACAGGGGTTGGACTTACTATAACCAGAGAGAATACGAAAAGGCTATCCCTGACTATAGCAAAGCTATTCTATTAGATCGCATGTATCCTCTTGCTCACAGGAACCGAGGTCTTGTTTACAGTAAGCAGGGAAAATATGAACAGGCGCTCGCTGACTATAACCAAGCTATTCAACTCAATCCCAAATTTTCTGATGCATACTATGCCAGGGGTTTAGCTTACTACCACCACGGAGAATATGAAAAGGCACTTACTGAGTTTAACCAAACTATTCGACTCAATCCCAAATATGCTAATGCTTACTATAACAAAGGTATTGTTTACCGTAAACAGAGAGAATATGAAAAGGCACTTACTGAGTTTAACCAAGCCATTAAAATTAATCCCAGGTATGCTGATGCTTATAACAACATGGGTATTGTTTACCGTGAGCAAGGAGAATATGAAAAGGCGCTCGATGACTTTAACCAAGCTATTCAAATCAATTTCAAACATACTGATGCCCACTATAATCGTGGTGATGCTTACTTTAATCAGGGAGAATATGAAAAGGCGCTCGATGACTTTAACCAAACTATTCAACTCAATCCAAAATATACTAATGCTTACATTGGCAGGGGTATTGTTTACCGTGAGCAAGGAGAATATGAAAAAGCCCTCGATGACTTTAACCAAGCTATTCAAATCAATCCAAAATATGTTAATGTTTACTTTAGCAGGGGTTTGATTCACAAGCGTAACAAGAATATTGACAAAGCCATATCAGACTTTGAAAAAGCTGCCGACTTATACAAACAACAAGGAAATCAAAAGTGGTATCAAAACTCTCTAGATCGACTCAGAGAATTACGAGGAAATTAGTATTTGTAGGTTTGGTTTCGTTACCTCAACCCAACATAAACGTAAAACGTAAAGGTGTTGTTGGGTTTCACTGTCGTTCTACCCAACCTACCTTGATCGAGTTCAACACTTCCCAAAAGCAATCTTTACTTCAAGCAAACCATCAATGACAACTGATAACTGATAACTGATAACTGAAGTAGCGTTGGCGGAGCCTAGCGGCAGCTATATCGCTCCCCAAGCAAACTATCCATTAACCAACCCAAACCACCAAACTAGCGAGGTCTATTTTCTCGTCCGTGGTAAACGCGCAAAATAACAACATCATCTTCAAGAATAGTGTAATGAATCACATAACCGTATTTACCAAAAGAAACTAAAATTGCGCAACCCTGAAACCTCACCTATAGGCGTACCACGGCGGGGATTTTCCTGTAAACTTTCCCCAGAAGAAACAATTTCTCGTACTGCCTTTGCAGCAGCATCAGCATTGTTTATCTTCAGAAATTCATAATGACGGTTGAGGTCTTCAACAGCCTTGTCTGTCCAAACTATTTCGGGCATGGTTTTTCTGCATCCGTTCCTAAACTATCGGCCCATTCCCGCACCCGACTATGGTCTACTGAACCCCCTCGACGACGATAATCTTCAAGGGCTAATTTACTTTTCTCAATCATTTCCTCTTCCGTCAAAGGTATAAAATCTAATGTTGAATCTATCTCTCCGTAATCTAGTAATTCCTCTGTTTTTTTATCGGATTCATCTATCAGTAATTCCTCAAAATATTCTAAATTACCAGATGAATTTACTAGCCATTTTCGGAGCAGATTTTTCACTTGATCTCCCGATAGTGGCTCCAGGCGTTCTAATATTTTCTGTCTGAGATTATTTGTTGTCATAAATATCCAGATTAAATTATAATCTATAGTATACCATAAATCATAGAAATTATAGAAAATATATAACCATGACATTTATTAGCCCCAAAACCGACTTTGCCTTTAAAAAAATATTTGGTTCTATTCACAGTCAAAAAATCCTCATTAGTTTTCTCAATGCCATAGTTTATAACAATCAAAATGTTATTCAATCTCTCAAAATTATTAACCCCTATAACCCTGGAGTTACTAACACTATCAAAGAGACTTATTTTGATGTAAAAGCACTTTTAGATAATGGCTCTACCGTCATTATTGAAATGCAAATATTGAACGTAGCAGATTTTAAAAAACGAGTAATTTATAACTTAGCAAAAGCTTATGGAAATCAATTAGATGTAGGGCAAGGTTATATGATGTTGCAACCTTTTATAGCTTTAACAATCGCCGATTTTGTTTTATTTGAGGATATTGATAAAATGATTACTAAATTCAGATTTAAAGAAGAGACAGAATTGATTAATTACGAAGATGAATTAACATTAATGTTTGTAGAGTTACCCAAATTTGGAAAAGAATTGTCAGCCTTAGAAACCCTCAGCGATAAATGGATATACTTTATTAAATCGGCATCAAATTTAGAAGTAATACCAGAATCATTGGAAGAAGTATCAGAAATAGAAGCAGCATTAAAGATAGCAAATAGAGCTAACTTAAACAATAAAGAATTAGAGGAAGTAGAGCAACAAGAGAAGTTGATGAGAGATAAACAAGGACAAATTAGTTTCGCGAGAAACGAAGGACGGGAAGAAGGAATTGGAATTGGAGTAGTGAAACAAATCTTACGTCAAATTCGCAGAAAATTTGGAGAAATATCTCCAGAAGTCGAGACTCAGATAGAACAATTATCTTTGGAAAAATTAGATATTTTAGGTGAAGAAATTTTTGATTTAGCA
>NZ_JAAHGT010000065.1 GCF_010672385.1 Okeania sp. SIO2F4 | reverse complement strand
ATAAAGGATTCCGTACAGGCAATACTTTTATCCATGTACTGCGAAGAGAAATTGACTATAACCGAGACCACGGCACTTCTCTTCCAGCCATTTCTGTCAAACAAGGAGACAGAAACGATCGCTGCCATGAAGTAGAAATTCTAGGAAATTGCAAAATCGTCTATCGCCCTCATAAACCTAACAGAAGTCAAGCAGGTGGCGCTCGTCTGTGGATTGAGACAGAGCCTGATGTTGAAATTATTCGTAAATTTTTCCGAGATACGGAACTAGACGAAAATCAACCCCAAGGCTCTAGTTAAGTTAGAGTCTAATTTTTAAATTCAACTAATGTTTATCTAAAATATATTAAATAGTGGTGTTGGCTTGTTTAACCTTGAGGCTGGCATTGTAGATTATTATGCAAATAATTATGATATTTGTGGCAATATAGCAATCCTAATTATTTATTTGCCAAAAACTCAAGTTTTGATTTTTCCCTGCTACTACTACAGCAGCTATATAATTAGGTTCAGGAATAAACTGATGTAAATACCAATGAGAAGCTTCTTTAATATCTTGATTGATACTAAAAAACTCTACTGGTTTTTTCGGGTTTAAACTAATTTCTACTTTTTCTAAACCACCTGCTAATCCATCTCCAGTTGCTTTTAAATAAGCTTCTTTACAAGTCCATAGTTTGAAGAATGTTTCTTGCTGTTTTTGAGGAGGAAGTTGACTGATGAGGTTGTATTCTTGGTGAGAAAAAAAACGTTTGGCTAAATTTTCAGCATCATTCATTGGCCGAATATATTCTAAGTCAATGCCAATTGAATTAACTTGGGTAATGGCATATAAGGCTAAATCTTGAGAGTGGGATAAGTTAAATAATATTGATGTATCTTTTAAGTAGGGTTTGCCACGATCGCTATAGGTGAATTGTAATTTTTCTGGTTCAATGTTTAGGTAACGGCTGAGAATTTTTCTGAGTTTTCCTCTGGCAATGATAAAGCGATTTTTGTCTCTTTCAAAATAAAATTTGTTGGCTCTTTCTATTTCGTCTGAGGATAATATTGTTGATAATTCTTCTATTTGAGAAGGGAGTAATTTTAGGTTTGTACTCCAGATATGAACGTTATTTGGTGACACTTTTAATTCTTTTTGCGGCGGATAAACAAACATTTATTAGTTATTTTTGCTGATTTGTTTGGTATTAGGTAGAGCATTGACGCTAAAGGGAATTTTTTTCTTTTTTTCCCTATCCAAGGGGATTATTTAAACCCAAATTATTTAATTATTAATTATTCGGTAAAATTTTGAAAATTAACTCACATTATCTAGACATTTATGATACTATAGTGCAGCAATTATTGAATTGATTAAGTATAGCAATTCCCAAAAAGATTGAGGTAAAAAATTCCTTTGGTTTAAAGAGTAGGGAGTAGTAATTCGCGAAACAGGGAATAGAAAACCAGAAAAATAACTGTAGCTCATTAATTTGAGAAAAGCTATATCTAGTAAACATCTCCAACAAGAAAAAATTAAATCAATTATCGTACAGAAATAATCAATTTTTTTTCCCTATTCCTTATTCCCTATTCTCTCTTTTGCAGAGAGGTATAGTGGTTAATTCAGTAATAAATTTCAGTAGCTTGAGAATTATCTATGGAGTTAGATATATGAAACAGGAAGAATTTGATACATTAGTTAAAAATTTAGAGGAATATGCTCAAAGGTCTCCTAGAAATTATAAACTACAGGTAGTGCTACTTGCAACTCTTGGTTATGCTTATATATTTATTATTTTGACAGGAGCTTTGATACTGTTTGCCTTAATGATATTGACTGTTATTCATACAGGCCGTATAAATAGCTCCATGATTAAATTTTTAATTTTATTACTTGCCCTAATTTCTGTTATTTTAAGTTCACTTTGGGTTCATATTCCACCTCCTCAAGGTTTGGTTCTCGATCGCCAAAAAGTACCGCAATTATTTAAGATGCGAGATAAGTTAACTAAAGCTTTAAAAGCACCTAGATTTAATCACATTATATTAATAGGGGAGTTCAATGCAAGTGTTATTCAAATTCCACGTCTGGGTTTATTGGGATGGTATCAAAATTATTTAATTATTGGATTATCCCTAATGCAAGGTCTTTTTCCAGAACAATTTGAAGCTGTATTAGCTCATGAATTTGGTCATTTATCTGGCAAGCATAGTTTGTTTTATGGTTGGATTTATAGGCAGAGAAAAACTTGGATTCAGCTCTTAGAAAGATTAAGAGAAAGTCACAATCAGGGAGCCGATATTTTGTTTAAAAAATTCCTCAATTGGTATGCAACTTTTTTAAATGTTTATTCGTTTGTTTTAGCTCGTGCTGATGAATATGAGGCTGATAGTAATTCTGCTAATTTAGTAGGTTTTCAAGCTATGGCAGAAGCTTTGATTTCTGTATCAGTTAAAAGTCAATTATTAGAATCTGTTTGGTCGGAAATCTATCAGCAAGCAAATAAAAAACCAGAGCCACTATCAAGTCCGTATCAAAAAGTAGCTACGGCACTTTCTACAGATATAGAAACAGAAAAAGCAGAGAAACTTTTAGGATAGCATTAACAACTTCTACAAATAATACAGATACTCATACCTGTATGAAGGAACGTTTAAAAGCTATAGGATATACTTCTTATGAAAATCCTACTTTACCGAATTATTAATTATTAATTATTAATAATTAAATAATTTTGGTTTAAAGCCTCCCCTTGGATAGGGGAAAAAAGCGGTAGAGGGATGGCGAAGTCTCCGTTCCCTCCGGGACGCTACGCGAACTTCGAAGCTTTGCGAAGCGCAAACGCTTGCCTCCAATCTACCAAGAGAAGAAATAATATTTCCTGATCTTCAATTGGTGTAACGGTTTTAACCTTCTTGTAATTATCAAGTTCGCCATTATCAATTATCAATTAATGAACATCATCATTAAGAGAAACTGCGGCTGAAAAATTTTTTGGTTCATCTTTATCAAGACTAACTAATAAACTGAATAAAGAATGGGAAACATCAGTTCATTATCAATGGCGAGAATGTTATAGTTATTTCCAAAATTTTCGTTATTCTTTGCAAAAATTTTCTGAAAAAGCATCAAAATCTACTTTGACCGTGGAAGAATATTGGCAGCCAGCTAAGTTGACTGCTGAAGTTGAATGGAATGAAGCAGCAATTCCTTTGTTAAAAGCTTTATTAAAGTTGGAAGAATATCATGTATCAGCTAATGCTTTACTTGGCAAAATTTTAATTAATAATTATCAAGAATAAGGGATTGAATATTTGGAAAAAGTAATGGCTCTATCTCCAGAGCATTTTATATCAGCATTTCAGTTAATTTACAACTTTTTGAAGTCTGAAGGAAGAGATAAAGAAGCTGATAATTATAGTCAGCGAGCTGAACATCATTATAAGTTATTAGCATTAGCAGAAAAAGAACGTTCGTCAATTACTAAAAATGACAAACTTACAGAGCATGATTTATCTCTTGAATTTATAGAAAGTTTGCAAATGCAACTCGCTAATCAGGAATAAATTAGAAAGGCTTATTTTGTTAAAAAGGTAGTACAGTAGTTTCCAGAAATGCCAGCTTATATTTTGGCAGTGAGTCCTTACTACTATTTTTTGGAGTTCTCTCCAGACGGTAAAGATGCAAAAATCCCTACTTATTTGAAAAAAGAAATAAAATTTTCCGTGGAATTTTATGTAGAGGTATTTGATAATGGCAGTTTGGTTAAACTTTTTGGTTCTTTTAATCCAATTTATAGTAGAAAATAGTACGATTCAAAAGTCAAAAGTTAAATTTCACTACGGACTAAATTTGAGAGGTGTGAGAATTTCCTAACTTTCCTAGCAGTTGCTATCCTTTTTAGGATCTCATTTAGTTTTTTTATGTTGAATAAAAAGTCATATGCATAGCCGAGTAACACCGATAACATTTTTAACTTACCACAGGTGATTCCTAGAATGCAACCCTATTTCTTTCTCGGCGCAACTTATTTTCGAGAGTGCTTTGTAGGATGTTAAAGATTTGACTTTTGGAATAGCTGAAACAACAAAATATCAATAGTTAAGTTTCTGTAGTTAGCCAACCGTCTACCTTCCTGGTTATTGCTTATTTTCCTTCCTTCATTTAAAAATCAACTCCACGTTTTAATTCCACTCCATGATTAGCATAATGCTTATGGCAGAAAACCTCTGAATGAACAGCAGCCAAATCAAAATAGTCAGGTGGATTAAGACAGCGACCAGTAATAATCACCTCTGTATCTTTTGGCTTACGTAATAAAGCTTCAACTATTGGCTCAACTGGCAATAACTCCAAATCCACAGTAGGATTAAGCTCATCTAAAATAATAGTCTTATATAAACCAGAAGCTATAGCCGCTCTAGCTATTTCCCAACCTCTTTCTGCCTCAACAAAATCTATTTCTTTTTGTTGCCCACGCCAAACAATAGCATCCCCTCCACAACGTTGATGGTCTACTAAATTAGGATAACTTTGGCGCAAAGCAGCGATCGCTGCATCTTCTGTATAACCAATACCTCCTTTGAGCCATTGTATAATTAGAACTCGATGAGACTGGTCTTGACTAATACCCCTACCTATTGCCTGTAATGCTTTACCTAAAGCACTGGTAGATTTGCCTTTGCCAGCACCAGTATAAATTTCAATCCCCGTTATACCAGCAGCTTCAGCCGTGGGATGTTGATGAGGTTTCATTTCTGAATGTAAGTCAGCGATGTCCAATAAAGCTTGGGGAGCAGCACGACCTGTAGCGATAATTTCTAATTGTTCTGGTTTATTCTTGATAGTGTGAATTACTTCATCCAGTGGTAATAAACCTAGGTCCAATACTGGGTTTAGTTCGTCCAGTACAACTACTGAGTATAGGTCAGAGGCGATCGCTCCTTTGGCCACATCCCAACCACGTTGTGCTTCTTGATGGTCAAATTTAATAATTTTATCCGGGCCAAAATACTCGGAGCGACCTGTGCGTACTTGGTCTATGAGATGAGGAAAGCCTTTTTGTAGTGCTTCTATAGCAGCATCTTCATCATAAGAGCGGTCAGGACCTTTAAGAAATCTCAGTAGTAATACTCTAGTAGGAGAGTCAGAATGTATGCCAAGGCCAATGGAACGTAAAACTACTCCCAAGGCTGCTTGGGATTTACCTTTACTTGCTCCATCGTAAACATGAATTTGCCCCACAATTCTTTCTGACATTAGTTGTGCGGTGCGTATACCAATACCGTTTCTTCTCATAAGTAGTTTTTTCGAGTGTGTGATTTTTTTCTTGGCTATCTACATAATAAGGTTTTAGGTCGTAGCTGGTAGGTTGTAGGTTATGAGTAATTGGACAAAAATATTTAGAGATGAGTATCTAAACTGGATAGGGGTTTCAGGTTTAATGAGTGTGTAATTAATTTTGTCTTGGTACTTGGGTTGTAGGTTGTGGGAGGCAGGTGGCAGGTTGTCAATGAGAAAAGTTTACCTAAAACCTAAAATCTAACACCAATTTAATAAAATGTTGCTACATTCAGTTTTTTATTAGGTGATAGGTGGTAGGTATTAGGTGTTAGATCAAGTGTAATTAATTAGCCATAATAAAAATATTCTTCTCTTGAGAGAGAATATTTTTCAAACTTCTCCGTGTTCCTTAATTCCCTATTTTTTTTATTGTTGGGTATTCAAAGAGAGATGATATTAGGTGTTAGGAGGAGCAGAAATATCTTAATAGTTTTGCAGAGGATTTTACTGTAACTATTTTGTGGAATTTGGTATAACAGCTAATACCTAGACAATTAGCCTTTCCTTCAAGCTAATATTTTTTCATAGATTCATCAGAATTTATATTCAGCCACTTATGTGGATATCAAAAGTTAGATAAACTGAAGCAAATTTTAGTTCCTTTGTCTGGGAAAATTAATTATGAATTTAACTATTTTGCCTTTAAGGGCAATTGTCTCTGAATCTTTAATATTATTGATGGTAATTGCCATCGAATCATGTTTTTTTCAGCTCCGACTTAACTTTATACCAAAAGTTAGTGTTGAATATGCAACTGTAATGAATTTAATTTCTACTTGTGTAGGATGGGTTTTCTTTTTCTATGCCGTAAGTCTACTGCCAAATATTTTGGACAAACAAATGGTGGCTTATATTTTATTTGGTAAGATTGACACAATTTATCCTCTGTTTATACTTTTTATATTTGTGAGTTTTTTGATTTCTCTAATTGTTAAGTTAGTGGGTTTTAATTTGTGTGAGTCTTTATGGAATGAAAAGTCTACAAATAATGGTGTTGGTATTAATCTATCTCAAGCTTTGGCAGAACTAAGGACACCAAAGTTTATGGTAATTACACTGGCTCATACTTGTAGCCATTTAGCGATAGGGTTTATTTTATTTTTGCAGAGGTCTGAACTAATATGAAAGAAATTTGGAAAAGTATGACTGATTTGTTCGGGGGTATTATTGGTTTTCTGAAGGATACGCTCGATTTTATTTTGCCTCCTAAGTTTTGGCATTGGCAGACATTTTTATTATTGACGATTGTTTTATGGTTACTGTCAATGATTATTAATGAAGTTGATAGTAATAAGGAGGAGGCAATTAATTTTATTTCTAGTTTGAGTTGGCTATCTTTAACAATTGCTGTAGGATGGCGCACTAATCAAAAACCTTTTGTTTTTGGTGAAGTAAGTTTGTGTCCTTGGATTACAGGGGGATTAATTTGCTTTCTTTTATATGAAAATTTGGCAAGTAATATTCAGTATGGGGCTGTTGTTAGTTGGCCGATAATTTCTGTCTGTATAGCAGCGATAATTTTAGTATTAAATTATCCAGATTCAGCAACAGAAGCAAAGGTCGATCGATTATCAAAGCCAAGTTTTATAATTTTAATTTTGGTGAATTTTTTGGTTAGTTGTTGGTTTGGATTGTATTTTATGATTCAGGGTATGGTGCAACAATATCCAACAATGGGAGAAGATAATTTAAGTCAAAGTACCTTTGTTTATAGGTTAATAACGCCTTCAATAAATGATTATCGAGGCGCAAAAATTCTGAACTTAATGCAGGAAAGGTTAAACAATGATTTGGGCAGTCAAAATTTGGGGTTGTCAGTACCTAAGATGAAGTTGAGATTGGAAAATATTAAAGATGAAGTGACTAAGGAAATATCTGTAGTTAAAGAAGATGATTTATGGAAGTTACAAACACCCATGGTTGCTAACAGGTCTGGATATCAGTTGGAGTTACAATTATTTTGGGAAGGACCTACCGCAAAAAATGAAAGTTATTATCTGAGTAAAAGTTGTAAAATAGAGGAAAAAGTTAGGCAAAGAAGTTCTGGTTCTACTCGACAAAATGAAATGGTGCCAATTATAGTTGGTAATGTTGAATGTGGTGCTGTAGAAAAGAAAGCTATTAAACCAGAAAGCCAACAAGAAAATAAGGAAAAGATTTAAAATTTGAAATAGAGAAAATTGAGATGGGGGAGTTATTTCAGTTATCAGTTACCAGTTATCAGTTAGCCTCCTATGGTCGGAACTGTGCAATTCAGTACCTCTGGCTGTTTGCGCAGCATTCCGTAGGAAAGCATCCGGATTGAAATACTGAAGTTTATTCTTTTCATCCCCTAAAAGGGGGAGGCTTGAAACCTTATTTTTTGGTCATAAAATATTTTATGAATATAGGAAGAGTTATTAAAATTGCTAAGAATGTATTTTGGGAAGCAATTCGCGATCGTATTCTTTATCTGATCGGTTTCTTTGCTTTTTTAATGGTAGTTGCTGTGAGGTTAATTCCAGAATTATCTGTAGGTACAGAGGATAAAATAATTTTAGATTTGGGGTTGGCAGCTATTAGTATTTTAGGTTTAATTGTGACGGTTTTTATTGGCACTGGTTTGGTGAATAAAGAAATTGAAAAACGCACTGTTTATATTTTGGTTGCTAAACCTTTGAGTCGTTCAGAATTAATTGTTGGTAAGCATATTGGTTTATCGGCAGTTTTGGGTGTTTTATTGGCAGCGATGACTGTAATATATGGATTGATTCTTAGTTTAAGTGAAATTTATTATCCTATAGGTAGCATTTTAGTAACTGTAATATTTATATTTATTCAGTTGTCGTTACTCACTGCAGTAGCAATTCTATTTGGTGTATTTACTAGTTCCTTATTAGCGACATTATTTACATTTGGCATCTATTTAATGGGAAATTTAAGTAGAGATTTGGTTAAGTTGGGCGATTTAAGTGATAACCCTGGAATTAAAAAGTTAATGATGGGATTATATGTTGTATTGCCAGATTTAAGCAGATTAGATTTGAAAAATGATGCAGTTTATGGTCTACTGCCAAGTATGGCTATTTTAGTTACTAATTTTGGTTATGCTTTGCTCTATATAATGTTGGTTTTATCCATTACTATCGCTATCTTTGCTAGGAGAGAATTTTGAGATATTTTAGGGACTTCCAAATAAAAAATTATCCCATTAGCTATGAAAATAAGGGAGTAGGGAGTAGGGATTCATTAATGGATAATGATAATGGATAATGGATAATTACCTCTCCCTAAAACGGATTGGATTGACACGGAGCGTGAAAATTTTTTCTTCTCGCATTGGTGATTGGATATGCCTAGGTTTCCTCACCATCCCATCCTAAGGTCATGCTCCGCTTTCCGACCGCTTGTTTCTCCTAATTAGGAGAGGCTTTTTATCTTAATTATTCGGTAACCAGTCAGGATATAGTACAAAAATAGAGTACAAAAATTGGGATAATTTATTTTCTGCTATTCCCTTAGAAGGAAAAAGGAAGAAGATTAGTTAGTGGTATTCCTTGAGGGTACTTTAAAATTTTTTAGACTGAAAATGGCTTTAAACCCTATATTAGAAAGAGAGATAAGCACCATGACAAAATTATTGTTTACCTACCCTAATTTGATGTGAGTGAGAAACTATAAGGGATTCAGTCTGACAAAATGTGTAATTAATTTTGTGTACCTACTTACCTTAAATTACTCAAAATAGCTTACACCTAGATATATCAAAAAAATGGTTAATTTAAGGTGAAAATATTTCCGATTCATTTCATACAAAGGTCTCTATCATTTTCCCGTTTTTTTTTAATATTTACTCCTTCTTCCTTCTTTACTCGTAAACATTTAGCCGTCAGGTATTAGCTATCAGCTATGAGTTATTAATTGATTATCACACACTCAGGAGGAATTAGTCTTCAAGGAAAATTAAAACTTATGAATAAATTCGTCACATGACCACTAACCGAAGTCAAGTTATGACATTTAAAAGCTGTTTGCGCAGCATTCCGGAGGAAAAGCTGAAAGCTGAATGCTAATAGCTGAATGCTTACCTTTCCTCTTCCTTACTTCTGGCAGAATAGCTAAAATATTAGTAAATAAAGAGAAAAAATTATGTTGACAAAAAAACTAGAAGAACTGAAAAATATATTTACTGAAATGGAGAAAGCTTTAATTGCTTACTCTGGTGGAATAGATAGCACTTTAGTGGCAAAAGTTGCTTATGATGTTTTGGGCGATCGAGCTTTAGCTATAACTGCTGTTTCTCCTTCTTTATTACCTGAAGATTTGGAAGATGCTCGAATTCAAGCGGCAGTTATTGGTATTTCCCATGAACAGGTAAAAACTAATGAAATGGAGAATAAGAATTATACTTCTAATCCAATAAACCGGTGCTATTTTTGCAAAAGTGAATTGCATGATACTCTCAAACCTTTGGCTTTAAAAAGAGGTTATTCTTATGTAGTAGATGGAGTTAATGCTGACGATTTAAGAGACTATCGTCCTGGTATTCAAGCAGCAAAAGAAAGAGGTGCAAGGTCGCCTTTAGCAGAAATAGGAATTAGTAAGTTTGAAGTTAGACAACTTGCGAAAGATTTAGATTTGCCTTGGTGGGATAAACCTGCTCAACCTTGTTTAAGTTCCCGGTTTCCTTATGGGGAAGAAATTACTTTAGAAAAGTTACAAAGGGTCGGACGTGGGGAAAGATATTTGCGAGATTTGGGGTTAAAAAATTTACGGGTACGTTCGGAAAAAGATACTGCTCGAATTGAAATTTTGCCAGAAAAAATTAAGGAGTTTGTCTTGACAATAGATTTGCCTAAGTTGGTGGAAAAGTTTAAAGAGTTTGGCTTTATTTATGTGACTTTAGATTTAGAAGGATATCGGAGTGGGAAGTTAAATCAGGTTTTGTCGCCAGAGGTATTGGGTGGGAAAGTTTAGAAGATGGAGAGTGGGGGACGTGGGTTCTTTAGGACACGGAGAGGGGGAGACGTGGAGACCCGAAGATAGGGTGTCTCCGTTTCCTCTTGGAGTTGGGCAGTAGGGAAGATGGGGAGCAAAATTACGGAAAAGCCTCTAATTAAATAAATTTACTCTTCCGAAATATTGATTCAATGGCAATTACATAACTTAAGAATCAACTATAGCAATCCTATTTGATTTGTAATATTTTTCTGGTAGTTAGTAGTGAGTAGTCAGTAGTCATAATTTTCAAGGTTTTCAGCTCCAATTAACTATTATAAAAATTATCATAACCAATTTAGAACTGCTATATTCTCAAATCCTAGATGTTATTTATCTTTTTAATTTTTATTTCTAAAAAATAGCGATCGCTCTTATCCAACTATGACAATTAAACTAGAAAAAGTAGTTCCTTGGGGTAGAAATCTTAATGAATATATTTCTATGTTTGACCTCACTTCCGCAGAGAAAAACTTAACTATTCTTGACGGTCCTGCTGCACAGTCAAGTTTTAATTATGAAATGACTTTGCAAGGATATCATGTGATTTCTTGCGACCCGATCTATCAGTTTACTGCTGATGAAATTTATCAACGTATTCAGGCAGTTTATCAAAGTATTATTGAGCAAGCAAAAGTAAATTACGATCGTTTTCTATGGCACAATTTTCAGTCACCGGCAAATTTGGGAGAAGTAAGAATGGCAGCTATGGAAAAATTTTTACAAGACTTTCCTAATGGAGTTGAGCAAAAACGTTATTTAACTGCTGAGTTGCCGAACTTACCTTTTGAAAATAGAAAATTTGATTGAGCTTTATGCAGTCATTTCCTATTTTTATATTCTGACTATTTGTCAGAAGAATTTCATCTAGAATCAATTTTGGATTTGTAAATTTTATTGTTTCAGTTAAATTGTTTTCATCTTTCCCTTATAGAATTGCTTTTTGAGAAAACTTTATAACATCGCACTTAAGCTATAACCTTTGGTGTTAGTTTTCGTAATCTGAAAAAAAATGCTTCACAACTTTTCCATTTTATGAATAATCTCGTGAAGTCTATAATCAATGATAAGCTCTAATTAAGAAGCAAAAATTATTCAATTAAGTTATGTTTTCTTTTATTCGTTCAGACCTTAATAGTCTTAAAGCTTATACTCCTCATCCTGGTGGTAGTTCAGAAATTCCTTTGGATAGATTAGATACTAATGAATGTCCTTATGATTTGCCTGATAATTTAAAACAAAAGTTGGCTGAGAATTATCAAGAGTTAATTGAAACAAACCGTTATCCTGATGGGAGTCATTTTCAACTTAAGGAAGCAATAGCTCAATATGTAAATGAAGCTACTCCCTCAGCTAATATTTCTGCTATTAATATTTCTGTTGGTAATGGTTCTGATGAATTAATTCGCTCTCTATTAATTGCTAGTTGTGTAGGGGGTGGGGGTTCTATTTTGACGGCAACTCCTACTTTTTCTATGTATTCTATTCTGGCTCAAACTCTAGGAGTTTCTGTAATGGATGTGGGGAGAAAGGAATCGGATTTTGAAATAGATATTGCTGCGGCTCAGGATTTTATTAATCAAACAAAAAATCCTGCTGTTAGAGTAGTATTTGTGGTTCATCCAAATTCTCCAACTGCTAATGCTTTAACTTCTCAAGAATTATCATGGTTACAGAGTCTGCCAGATGATATTTTAGTGGTAATTGATGAGGCTTATTTTGAGTTTAGTAAAATTTCTGTGGTTGAGGAATTAGATCGACATCCAAATTGGGTAATTTTAAGAACTTTTTCTAAAGCTTTTAGGTTGGCTTCCCTGCGAGTAGGATATGCCATAGCTCACCCAGAAGTTATTATTAATTTGGAAAAAGTTCGCCTTCCCTACAACTTACCGAGTTTTTCTCAAGCTGCTGCTCGGTTAGTGCTTACTCATAGCCAAGATGTACTATCTTTTATCCCGGAAATTTTGAGAGAAAGAGGTAAATTATTTACTGCTTTTGCAGAAATTCCTGCTTTAAAGGTTTGGGAAAGTGCTGCTAATTTTTTCTATGTCAGACTGACAGATGAAGGATTAAAGTTAATGGGTAACAGTTCCCAAGATGAAGGTTTAAATAGTTTAATGCAGCAACTTAAAAATCAGGGAACTTTGATTCGTCATACTGGTGGAGGGTTAAGAATTACGGTAGGAACTCCTGAAGAAAATCAGCGTACAGTTGAGAGAATTAAGGGTATTTTTCAATAGGGAAAAAGTAGATATTGAAGAATAGTAGTCTGTAGGGGTTTGGCTTCCAAATCCTTACAGATAGGAGAGTATTTATACCGTTTCACGGAAGTTAAAAGCCAGTAGGGGTGATTCGTGAATCACCCCTACAAAAGTCAATCACCCCTACAAAAGTCATGCATTAATATTTTAGAGACTCAAAACTTTGACGTTACAGTAATTTCAGGAAATAATTGCACATCTAAAATTTCAAATTATTTGTGACATCTTTAATGGGTAATATTTAAAGATTGATTATAAATACAATGGCAGTTGATCGATAAAATAAATTTAACAAAATTTATTAATGTACGATACGCTGAAATATTATTATAGATTGATGTTAAAAATTTATTTATTAGAGATAATCAATGATTGAAGTTAAAAAAATTCCTAACAAAGGCCGAGGAATTATTGCAACTCAGCATATTCCTGAATGAACATTACTAGAAGTTGCTCCTGTAGAGATTTTTCCATTTCAACCAGAACAAACTACAGATGAAACAGGAATCTTTAAGTATTACTTTGTCTCTCCATTAGAATATAATAAAAGTAAAAATGTGAACAGATATCTTGTGTTTGGTTTAGCTTCTTTTTGTAATCATGCAGAAAAACCTAATGCTCGTGTGGAGTGGGTAGAAAATGAAGTAGGTTTATGGTCACATTTGATTGCTCAGAAAGATATTAATAGAGGTGAGGAAGTTACGTTATTCTATACCAATATTGATAAATATCAGGAGGCAAGCAAGTTTGTTTAATAGTTTAATTATTGGTTTATACGGTGCTTGCGATAAAATTACTTTTTTCTAATAAGTTTAGCTAGATTTAAATGGATAGATTGAATGTAAAAATACTGCACAATAGTCTGAAAATAATACAGTAGGGTAGACAAGTTTGCCTACACCGCTAATTCTAAATTTAGTATATTTTTTGATTAGGTTTATATATGATAAAGACCTTCCATAAAATATCTCTAAAAAGTTTTGGTTGTGAGGTAAGGTCATATATCTGAAAAGCTCTGTAATTGTTAATATTTTTTCAATTCCATGAATGCCAGATCTGCCATCTCTCCATTAGGCATCCGCCATGATTTATTCTTGATTTCTGTAACTACAAAACCCAGATTTTTAACCATATTAATTGAGCTTTTATTTGATAATAGAATTGTTGCTCCAATTGTTTTAATGCCTAATTCATCAAAAGCATAAATAATTACTCGTTTTAGTGCTAGTTTTCCATATCCTTTATTTCTATATTTTTTATCGAGAATTGCTACAGCAGTTTCAGCAGTGAACAAATCCATATTAAAGCCTTTTAATAGTACATATCCAATGGGTAAACTTTCTGGAGCTAAGTAAATCCCAAATACTAGAGGCTGACTTTTTCGAGAATAAGGGAGAGTGCAATCTGAAATTGCCTCTATGAATTGTTCCGTATCATCAGGTTTAAAGAATGTGTTCCAACCCAGTAAATCTATTAAACTTTGGTCTTGAGCAAGCTTAATTAAGTGCTTAATATGACTATCTTCCATAGAAGTCAAGAAAACTTTGAATCTTGTAGCTTTATGTTCTTGCTCTAAGAATATTTTTTTATCCATATCCATAATGCTATTTATACCTTTGATTGAACCATGAAATAAATTTAACAAAATCTCCAGATGTATGATACCCTAAAATGTTATAGATTGATGTGAAAAATTTATTTATTAGAAATAATCAATGATTGAAGTTAAAAAAATTCCTAACAAAGGCCGAGGAATTATTGCAACTCAGCATGTTCCTCAAGGAAGATTACTAGAAGTTGCTCCTGTAGAGATTTTTCCATTTCAACCAGAACAAACTATGGATGAAACAAGAATTTTTAAGTATTACTTTGTATCCCCATTAGAATATGGCAAAAGTAAGAATGTGAACAGATATCTTGTGTTTGGTTTAGCTTCTTTTTGTAATCATGCAGAAAAACCTAATGCTCGTGTGGAGTGGGTAGAAAATGAAGTAGGTTTATGGTCACATTTGATTGCTCAGAAAGATATTAATAGAGGTGAGGAAGTCACGTTATTCTATACCAATATCGATCAGTATTCTGATGCACAAAAATTTGTTTGATTGTTGGGTTTTACTATATAATTAAAGCTCGATATCAGAACATTTTTAACTAACTCAGAAATTGTTTTTGTCATGGGAATTTTGATCGAACCTCCCAAAACATTTCTCATGAAAAGGTGGGGTTTTATATCAAATTCCCAAAAGGCAGTTACATCTTAAGCATCTGATTTATTCCTACAATAAAAAATTATAAATTGCATCAATATCTAAAAATTAAACCTTTTTAGATCTTTTTTATTATGTTTTTCTTTTCCTGTTCCCTGTGTCGTGACTGTAGCAATATTTTATGAAATTGGTATTATACTCAATACTGTTTGATCAAGTTTTTTGCTTATTGCCCGTTATATCATGTCTGGATAAGAGCGCGAACAAAAAAGTTTTTGTTTGTAGTATTGCTCTAGCCCCATCTATATAGTGTTTTCAAATGAGATGTAAATCTAGATTCAGTTTTTTTATAATAAAAAAATGTTGTATTTACTACCCACTCTTTTGTGTTTTTCACCATTTAATAGTGTTTTTCATCCTCGATAATTCCAAGAGTTCCTTCATACCTCCATAGCTTTTTAAGAGGACTTGGTTTCCACATCTCAAATAAAAATGCTATATTTAGGGCTAGAGCAATACTACGAAGCTCTAATTATAACTATTCAACCGGACATGATATTATAAGAGTCTTCCAGTTGATAAAGTACAAAGTTTTATAACTATAGGAAATAAGAAAAAGAATTAATAAACTGTACCTCATTATCAAGACAAAGTGCTGTAATATCAATTTTACTAATAGACATAGGCGTGATAATCAAAAATAAAATCAATTATCTCTCATAAATCATCAATTATTTCCCCCTACTCCCTACTCCCTCTTTTCCGGAGATATCTAATGAATATTGCCTATCGTCACATCAATAATAAAATCCATCAATAAGCTATTAAACTTCTCCGGTGTTTCCCAATGTGGAGCGTGTCCCGCATTAGTAATAAATTTAATTTCTCCATTCCAAAGACTAGGCATTTTCAATTTTGCTATATAATCAGCATTTACTAACTGCTCTTGTTCCCCATGAATAATCATTAGGGGAATCTTCATATTACTCACAATTTCAATCTCGTTTTGATAACCACCAGGGGTAATACTTGCACCTAAATTAGCACGCGCTCTGCCATCAGTTAAGGCAATATCTTCTAAAAAAAGCTCAGGAATTTCTTTCATATCCGGTCTGAAGAAAGTCGTCAAATACGCCAACATATCCTCTTGACTTAGTTCCGCAGTTAAGCCTAAGCTCAAAGATGGATGTGGCAAAAAAGCATTTTCTAGATCGGGAGGGTTATCAGCGATGGGTGGCGTACCAAAAATCGCGATACCTCTTGCATCAGTAAGTTTGTCAGCAGCTTCTAAAAGAATGTGTCCCCCTAGACTCCAACCTAAAAAAATTCCATCAGAAGCATCTAAAGCTTTAGCTACCTCAACAACAGCATCAGCATAACCAGGGAGATTATAAGTTACTTCTGGGTTAGCAGCTACATCAGAGAGTCCATGACCAGGTAAGTCCATCGCGATTAAACGATATGTCTCACCTAGCTCACCCTGTAATTGATGTAAGTAACAGCGTCCTGATGAAGAATTACCATGAAGGAGGAAAATAGTTTGCTCCTTACCTGAGCTTTCATAATAAGAGATATTTTGGGTGCTAATTTCGACTTTTTCTGGTTTAAGTTCCATTTGATATCAAAAAATTATAGTACAAATGAATCTTAACATTTTGCCAGAGTTGGTACCAGTCGCGAGCAATAGAATTTATCAGAGCGCAAAAGTAGAAAGTTTCGTTTAAGAGTGAGGCGATCGCTATTAATAATATCAAACATCTCAAACTATCCTAACATCATACAAATTCAAGGAACTGATAATTAGGAAAATCTAGAAAAGAGATTGGTTCTAATAATTGGAAAAAGGCACATTGATAATTAATAATTAACAATTAATAATTAATAATTATCAGAATTTAATTTAACTATAGTAATATGATTTAAGTGGTGAGATATTGAATACTTTTAGGGAACAGGGAACGCTTAACTGGGAACAGGGAAGAAGAGAAAAATTAATATATATGAATATGATAACTGCTATATTCTATAGCTTTTAAGGAACACCTCAATTCTCACATCTGATTCCTGATTGCTATACATCAACGTCTAATAATTAGTGAATAATTAGCTTCCTTCTTTCATTATTAATTATTCATTATTAATTATTCATTGAATACATATATAAAACTGCTCATAAGTTAGTTAAAGAGTATGACTTAATTGCTGTTGTAGACGCGGAGCGGCGCGCCGAAGGCAGACCTTAATATTAAAGGTTTAGCTAGAAATACTAAACTATCAAAATCAATCTATGATGTAGCCTGGAGGGCTTTTATTCAAAAGTTGAATGCAGTAGCGGTTAAACGCGGTGTTCATGTAGTTAAAGTTAATCCTCACAATACATCACAAAATTGTTCAAATTGTGGTCATAAAGTACCTAAAACTTTGTCGGTTAGAACCCATTCTTGTCCTAAGTGTGGAACAGTTTTAGATAGGGATGAGAATGCTGCACGAAACATATTAAATAAAGCATTATACGAGGTGGGTATCATCTTGCCTGCTTGTGGAGGCTTCCAGACTTTAGTCAGCCGATGAGACAAGAAACTTCTGAGACTTGGATTCAACTTTCTTTGTTTTAGAAGCTCACCTTATAATCTCTGATTTAAGGTTGAGAGAACTTCACCAATACCATATCTGCTAAATCTCCATTAGGCATCGGCCATGATTTATACATAATTTCTGTAACTACAAATCCGAGATTTTTAAACAGATTAATTGATCTTTTGTTTGACAATAAAATTGCCGCTCCAATTGTTTGAATATTTAATTCCTGAAAGGCATAAATAATTAGTCGTTTTAATGCTAGGGTTCCGTATCCTTTATTTCTATATTTTTTATCCAGAATTGCTATACCAATTTCAGCAGTCAACAAATCCATGTTTAAGCCTTTTAATACTACATATCCAATCGGAAAATCTTCTGGGTCTAGGTAAATTCCAAATGGTAGAGGCTGACTTTTTCGAGAATAGGGGAAAGCGTAACTTGAAATTGCCTCTATAAATTCTTCCGTCTCATCAGGATTAAAGAATGTATTCCAACCAAGTAAATCTATTAAACTTTCGTCTTGAGCAAGCTTGATTAAGTGCTTAATATCACTATTTGTCATAGAAGCTAAAAAAAACTTTGCTCCTGCTGCTGTATGTTCTTGCTCTAATAATATTCTTTCATCCATAATACTATCTATATTATTGCTTTAATTGAACCATGAAATGACATCAACCAAATCTCTTGATGAAAGTAATAAACAGAGTTGCTAATCAGAGATTTTATACCAATTACTAAAAGTAATCCTATGCTTGAGCTATACTTCAAAAGTTAAATACTTACTAAGATTTCCCATCTATTTTTGACAATTATTAGTCAGTTAGTATATATTCTTTCTACTTTTACCTCTCCCCACACATCCCATACTCCCCACCCAATTAAATATAGCATTCTTTTTGATAAATGGTATAAGAGTTATACCATTTCTGGATTAGATAGCAATTTTTCTAATGTTTCCTTTAATTATTGCAAAATTAATTCAAAGCTAATAGGTTTGACAACAGGAATTTTGGTAGTCATTAATCTAAACAATGAAATCATCCCGCAAGTATGAAGCGAGCTTTTTCCATATCTTCCCGACGACCCAAAGTGCTTAGACGTAAAAAACCTTCTCCACTCGAACCAAACAATGAACCAGGTACACCAACAATTCCTGCTTTAAATAATAGTTGGTTAAAAACATCCCAAGAACTCATTCCCTCTGCTCCTTTGACCCATATATAGGGATTATTAGTGCCACCAAAACAGGTCAGTCCAAAAGCTTCTAAACCTTCCTTGAGAATTCTAGCATTTTCTAGGTAATACTTAACAATTTCTTGGCATTCTTGTTGGCACTGTTCGGACAAAACAGCAATTCCGTTCTACTAAACTTACCCAAACTTACCCAGACATGGTTGCATGAGCTTTGGAGCTAGCTTCCTGCTTCACTGAAGACCACTGACTATCGTCTGTAACTTATCTTCTCCACAGGCTTAAATTCGCTTGGAACTCAAGCTACTGATACACATAGTTTTTCAAGTTGATAGCAGCATTAAAATCTCTATCAGCTTCAAAACCGCATTCACTACATTCATAAGTTCTCAAGTGCAACGGCATTTTCTGTTGATGCCCACAGTTTGAACATATTTGAGAACTTGGATAAAATCTAGGAGCTATGACTAATTCACTGCCGTACCATTCGCATTTGTATGTAAGCTGACGTTTAAATTCATAAAAACCACAATCTGCTATGGCACTTGCTAGTTTATGGTTTTTGAGCATTCCACTTACATTCAAGTCCTCAATTACTATGGTGCTGTGATTTTTAGCTAACCATGTTGTGAGTTTATGTAGTGCATCTACTCTGATGTCAGCTACTTTTTTGTGTGATGAAGCTAGTTTTTTTACTGCTTTGCGTCTGTTTTTGGAGCCAATAACTTTTTTACTGACTGCACGTTGATGACGAACTAATTGTTTTTTTGCTTGTCTGTAGGCTTTAACATTAGCAAATTTACTGCCATCAGAACAGGTTGCTAATGTATTTATGCCTATGTCTACACCTATAGCTTCTCCTACCTTTTCTGT
>NZ_JAAHGT010000649.1 GCF_010672385.1 Okeania sp. SIO2F4 | reverse complement strand
AAAGCTCATCCTTAACTTCCGGTGGACCAGGGTCAGCTTCTCCAGATAATACAGCAGTCAGGCGATCGCTAGCTGCTAAAAAAGCTTCATTATATTTGTTCCCATCTCTAACAGGTACTTGAATAGTTTCGTCTACTACACTCTGAGTAATTTCATCAGACATAATTTCTTTAACTGCATCACCGATACGAATTGCATCATTATTCGTGAGAGTATCGAGTACCAATAAAGTTTGATTAGCTTTTGCTTCTGGAGTGGGGAACCATTTTTCAAATAGTTTTTCAGTAAAACTATCTGCCGTCTCGCCATAGTCTAGACGACGGATAGTCACAAATCTAACTTCATTTCCTGTAGTATTGGCCAAATTTTCTAAAGAATTTTTCAGTTTACTCTTAGTCACCCGACTAAGAACATCTGCATCATCAACAATAAATGTGCCATCGCCTGCCGTTAAATTGGGCATTTGATAAACTCCTGTTGCGGATGCAGATGATACTGGCACAATAGTGGCCACAATTAATAATAGTAGAGATACTATTAGAGTTTGGAGATTTTGAAGATTTAAGGTTTTGTTGAATATTTGTACGGTCATATATTTCTAAGTAATGGGGAATTACTCAAACAATCTTATTTTTTTTCAAATAGCCGTTTTGCAGAGCTTCCCAATGAAACTTAACTACTGAATTTTCATCATAACTGATCGAGGGAGTATATTCCGCTTTATTACTTAATACCTTTGTTTCCTCTAACTTATAGCTAGTTACTACTGACTATTAAATTTTGGGTAGTCCTGTAGATGTAGTGATATTTCTAAGTAAAATCCTTTCACAGTAAGGGGTAAAAATTCCAAAATCACTACTTGTAAACCACTACCAAATTTTGAAACTGGTATAATAGAAACACAAAAAATTATGCTACTTAATAAATCTCCTTATTCAATCATAAGTAGCAAAAAGTAATGTATTTCATTCATATAATTGAACCTTAGTTTCAATAGTAGTTAATTTTGTTATATAAAAACTATTTTTCCTAGCTGAAAAGATATTTAATTGATAATTTCAAGGAATTAACTGCTGACAGGAGCAGCAGCAACAATTTTTCGTGCCAGAGTTGAAAGAGGTAAACTTTGTATATATACTAAACCAGGACCTATTAGTTTAGTTAAAAATAAACCCTCTCCACCAAATACAATATTCTTCAAACCACCTACCATTTCAATCTCATATTTTATCGAGGTAGAAAAACCAACAACTGCACCAGTTTCTACCCGTAATTCTTCTCCTTCAGCTAAATTTTTTTCTATAATCGTACCACCAGCATGAACAAAAGCTAAACCATTTCCCTGTAATTTTTGCAGGATAAAACCTTCTCCACCGAAAAAACCAGCACCTACTTTTTTAGTAAAAGCAATTTCAATATCAATACCATTAGCAGCACAAAGAAAAGAACTAGATTGGCACAAAAATTCCCCACCTAATTCAGTTAAATTTAAAGGAATAACTTGCCCTGGATAGGGAGCAGCAAAAGCAACTCTAGCTTTACTTCTACCTTGATTGAAAAAAGTGGTAATCATAAAACTTTCTCCAGTCAACATTCGCTTAAAACCTTTCCAAGCACCACCACCAGTAGTAGTTTGCATTTCAATGCCTTGTTCCATATAGGTCATTGCTCCTGCTTCTGCTCTAACTCCTTCTTCAGGGTCAAGTTCTATTTCTACTAATTGTAGAGATTCTCCTTTGATTTCATAGTCGATAATATCAACAGCCATAATAAATATCCTTAATATTATGAGATTATTGACTAAACAATACACTAAACTTGTATGGTTTACAAACCATAATTTATACCATATTCAGTTAAACAGTTATAAATAATTAGTGATAAGTTAGTAGTTACCCGATTCAGGAGGAAATAGGAAGAAAAAAAAAGGTATAACAAGGAGAAAGTTTTTTTCACCTAAGCGGAACGGAGTTCTATCACTAATTATCCCGACATAATATTACAACTGCAAAATTTAGGTTTTAGATAGATAGTTGAAATTTTTATGTGAATAAAATGCTTGGGAATTTTTAATCAAGTTAAAGATAAAGATAATCGAAAAAAGAGAAGTGGAGACTATAAATAGGGTTGGCTGAAAAAGTCTTTTTTAAGGAGTGGGGGAGTAGAGAGTATTTAGGAGGAGAGAGTAATTGATAGAGAAGTTAGTCGGATATGAGAGTGACTGGATTTTTCTGCTATTTTCGGCCGAAAATCCTAACTTTTTGAGCGGTTTGAGCTGAAAACCAGGCAGTTTTTTCGACCTCAAAAAGGCATTAGCCTTTATCTATCAATGCTTTGATATTTAATCGGCAAGCCATAAATAGTTCAAGTAGTCATACTCAAGTCAAAACTTAAGTGGATGTATTCCTAGATTGTCAGCATTCAGCTAGCTCGCATTCAGCATTCAGCTTTTAAACATACAGGACTTTACTTCGGTTAGCGGTCATGTGACCTTTTTATTTATAACAGTCAACTTCTGCGGGCTGAAGCCACCCAGCTTGGAGGGCCAAACCTCTAACTAAGAGTTGGCTAGACCACGAGCCAAAAGCGATAACACTTCCGGGTATTTCCCTGGCCCGGACTATTTGTTGGCTTCCTTGGGCCGGAGCATCGCGTAATTGCGAGACACAACGTTTTTGGTGGTCTTGGGGACTCACAACTATTTCTAATAGGATTATCTCCATGATTAGAGTACCAGTTCAAAATCCAGATGGTTCCCCTGCTATGCCGACAAAAGCATCGCGGGCACGCGATTGGGTCAAGGAAGGAAAAGCAACTTCCCACTGGAATGATGCAGGTTTGTATTATGTTCGGTTGGTAGCTAAACCATCAGGTCGTAAAACTCAGAAAATAGCAGTTGGCTGCGACCCTGGCAAAAACTATACGGGAATCGCGGTTCAATCTGCTAAGTTCACCCTTTTTACAGCCCATTTGGCGCAAGCCTTTTGAGCGGGTTAAAGAACGGCTTGGCTCTGCTGTTATTAAGCAAGGCAAAATAATTAAAAATGTCAGAGGTCGAGCATTACAACGTCGGGCGCGACGGGGGCGAAGAATTAACCGAAAAGTACCTTTTAACCTACGCGCTCATCGCCAAAAACGATTCGATAATCGCACTAAAAAAGGTAAGTTAGCTCCATCCATCCGAGCATCAAGGGAGATGGAAATTAGAGTTATTACTGAACTTTCCAAGGTTTTTCCTATTAACAAGATTGTTTACGAATTGGTTAAAGCCGATGTCGATTTAACTACCGGTCGTAAAGGGGCACGTTCTGGTAAAGGTTTTTCTCCTGTAGTGGTTGGGCAGAATTTTTGTGTAGAAAAGCTTAAATCTATTGCACCAGTTAAAACTGTCTTAGGCTTGCAGAAAAATAATAACGGAACTAGCCAAATCCGTAGATATTTAGGATTAAAAAAAATCAAAGACAAGAAAGCTCAAGTGCCAGAATCCCATGCAGTAGATGGTATTGCTTTAGGAGCTTCAGAATTTGTTCGTCATGGCGTAACTCAAGCGCAAAAATAGTGATATTTGGGGTTGGAAAGGTTCCGTTAACATAACTTCATCTGTCTTTCGAGTAATAACCAGACCTGCTTACTTTCGCCGTGCTTTGCACTTTGACAATGCTGAAAAAGGCGGCATCCGTAAACGTAAAGGCGGGACAATTACACCTTTTAATGTCCGTTATGGCGATAAGGTTATGGCTAAAAAAGCAGGAAAAATCTACATCGGTTGGGTTGGAGGTTTTACTAATGCTAAAGCAAAAAACATTAGCGTTTATGACCACAATTGGAAGCGGATTGGTCAGTTTTCTCCCAAAAAAGTTAAACTAATTCGTCGCTCAAATAAACTTTGCGCTGTTTAATAGTTCACTCAGGTTTTAACCTGAGTTCGCCTTTCGGACCCGAACTAAAGTTACGGGGATTCCAGGCTCTTGATTACTTTTCTTGATAGGACTTACGCACGCCTACCATGTATGTAGTGTGAAAAACTATAGCGTTATAGTTTTTGCACTCTATATATAGTACCCCTGCGTAAGTCCTGATTGAATTTTCGTAAGGCGACTAATTCCTCCAGAGAGTGTGATAATAAGTTGATAACTCATAGCTGAAGAGCGAAGTTCCGACCCTGGAGGCTAGCTGAATGCTGACGGCTGAATGCTTACCCTAGATTTTGATTTGAGCAACAACATCTCCATACTATTGACATTAAAGATTGATTATGCTAGCAAATTTTAATAAGGATAGCTGAAAAATTGATGTCCATTAAACATAGATTTTGGCAGAAACAAAAAATTAAGATAGCGTGGAACAAAAAAATCTATCCTGTAAAGCTAAACCAAAACAAAAAATCAAACCCTCCCCCTTGGCCTCATTGCTCATAGGTGCATACTAGTATACAAAAATCCCAGTTCTTAATATCCCAATATAAGGTCTCATGTCAACTCTTGTTATTGTTGAATCTCCTACTAAAGCCCGCACTATTCGTAACTATCTACCCTCGGACTACCGTGTGGAGGCATCCATGGGTCATGTGCGTGACCTACCACCTTCTGCTGAGGAAATACCAGAAAAATACAAAGGAGAAAAGTGGGCACATCTAGGCGTAAATGTAGAATCAGAATTTGAACCTATCTATGTTGTCCCTAAAGATAAAAAGAAAACTGTTAAGGAACTTAAAGATGCTCTGAAAGGAGTTGATGAATTAGTATTGGCTACGGATGAAGACCGAGAAGGGGAAAGCATAAGTTGGCATTTATTGCAACTACTAAAGCCAAAAGTTCCTACTAAGCGGATGGTATTCCATGAAATTACTCCCGAAGCTATCCGTAAGGCAATTGAAAATTGTCGAAATATAGACGAGCAGTTAGTTAGGGCGCAAGAAACTCGGCGGATTTTAGACCGACTCTATGGTTATACTCTCTCTCCTGTATTGTGGAAAAAAATTGCTTGGGGTCTTTCTGCTGGTAGGGTACAATCTGTTGCAGTTAGACTTTTGGTGACCCGAGAACGTCAACGTCAGGCTTTTAAACAGGGAGGTTATTGGGACTTAAAGGCTACTTTAGAGCAGGACAAAACTCCTTTTGATTCTAAGCTTGTTACTCTTGGAGGCACAAAAGTTGCTACGGGTAGTGACTTTGATGAAAATACGGGTAAGATAGCTGAGGGTCGTAATGTTGTTTTGTTGGATGAGGCTCAAGCTGAAGCTCTGAAGGAAAGGATTGAGGATAAACCTTGGGTGGTTAATAGTGTTGAAGAACGAGCGGTTAAACGTAAACCTTCTCCTCCTTTTACGACTTCAACTTTACAACAGGAAGCTAACCGCAAATTACGCATGGGTGCTAAACAGACTATGCGGACTGCTCAAAATTTATACGAACAAGGTTTTATTACCTATATGCGGACAGACTCGGTTCATTTGTCCGATGAGGCGATCGCTGCTGCTCGGAGTTGTGTGGAAAAAATGTATGGTACGGAATATTTGAGTCCTCAACCTAGACAATATACTACTAAAAGTAAGGGTGCTCAGGAGGCTCACGAAGCTATTCGTCCTGCGGGTCAAACTTTCCGTACTCCCCAGACAACAGGAATGAACGATCACGAACTTGCTCTTTATGACTCAATCTAGCAACGGACGG
>NZ_JAAHGT010000648.1 GCF_010672385.1 Okeania sp. SIO2F4 | reverse complement strand
TCAAAAAAGATGATTTATGACCTAAAAAATGGTATTGAGGCAATTTATTCTGACTCCTGACTCCTGACTACTGACTCCTAATAAACAGCCTAGTCATTTGTAACAAACATTTATCAAATTGGTATTAACTGAAGAGCTACTTAATTTATGCTAGAAATTATACCAGTTTCAAAAAATAATGCTACATTAACTTTTTTTTTGTACTTAGGGAAGACCAGGATTTGGCTATATAGGAAAATTAAATAAAGAGCAAGGTTTTTCCCTATTCCCTACTCCCTACTCCCTACTCCCTAATCGCTATATTCAATTTATTCAGAACTTTTTACCCACTCCACAATTCCATCAGCTAATGCTTTTGCTAACTTCTTTTGTTCTTGAGAATTCATAATCCATTCAAATTCATAAGGATTAATCATAAACCCTAATTCCAACAACACAGAAGGAGCGATCGCCGGACGAGTTAAAGCTAAATTATTCCAAAATACCCCATAAGAAGGTCGGTCTAATTTTTCTACTAAATAATTATGTAAAAATACTGCCAAACTATGAGCTTGAGAATGATACCAAAAAGTACCAATTCCCTGAGTTTTTAGGGCATCGCCATAATCAGGTAAAGCATTATAATGAACAGAAAGTGCTAAATCTGGCACTTGTTGATTAATCATTTCTACACGGTCTTTAGGATATAAATCCTCCTCTGCTTTTCGTGTCATATACACCGAAGCTCCCCGATTAATTAACTCATCCTGTAATAGTTTTGAGACAATTAATGTCACATTTTTTTCAGGATAACCATTCGGACCTCTTGCTCCTAAATCATTCTCACTCCCATGTCCAGCATCAATTAAAATTTTCATTCCAGTTAAAGGTTTATATACAGAACTAATTCCACTTTTGACTGCCGGAGGATGTCGCAAAGTTAACAGCAAAGTTGTACCAACATATTGTAATTTATAACCCCATTGTTGGTCTGTTTTTAAATAAAATTTATATCTAACTCCCTGTTCATTTTGCACTCTTGAAGTTAGAATTGGTTGCCAGTCTAATCGCTCAATTAAGGGGTCATCATCTAGGCGAATAGTATCAGTTTGAGCAGTAGTATTATGCAGAGTTAAAGTTAAATAGCGATCGCCCTGTTCGACTGTAACTGGCACCGGTACTTGCAAAGGAAACCTGATTTCTGTTGCACCTTGAATCTGACGAGCAATAGCACTCCGAATCACCGAACGGGGTGGTGCTGCATCTGTAAATATTCTAGTTTCATTTGCTTTGATCCAACCTCCATAGTCAAGTCGTAAATAATCTCCTTCTTTTCCTGTAATCAAAGCTTTAGTACCTTTTGGTAAAGGTGTCAAGCGGGAATAAGTGGTACTGGGTCCAGTTCTCGCAACTCCCTCTTCTACTGTTACTTCCGCCACCTCAAATGTAGTCGGAGAAAGAATAGTCACTTTTCCCGGTGCTTTTTGACTCACTGTCTTACCTCTGAGACTAAGTTTAAACTCAGGTTGACCTAACTCTCCTGGTTTCTCTGCTTTCGCACAACCTTGATAATATTCTCCGGCAGAAGGAACAGGTTGATTATCTCCTGTTAATACTGCTAAATTTCCTGGTAAATTTACTACTTGAGACTTAGAAAGTAAAGGAATAGTTTGGGCAGCTAATAAAACAGAAATATTAGCATTTGGAGGAGCGATCGCCTGAAAACAAATTAATTCCCCTGGCATTCTAGCAATATCTTTTGTCGGAGTCAAAGAGTCTTGACCAAAAGCTATTCCTATTGGTAAAGGTGGTTGATTTGAATTGCGTGTTATTTTTAAAATAATCTCTTCATTTTGATGGCGCACAGTAAATATATTTTCCCCTATTTGTAATGGAAAACTAGGAGCAAAATGACCAGAACGACTACGCTCATTAATTGGTTTTCCATTAACAGTAACTTCCGCTTCTGGAGAAGCTGTACCAATTAAGAAGATTCGGTCTGAAGTAGTTTTATGATTGCGTGACGGATAGGTAATAAATAGAGATTCTTGTTTTGACTCCGAGTCCTGTTGAAGTTGATTATTATCTTCATTATTTTGTGACATTGCATCGTGTGACATTGCATCAGGGGAAATGGTAATTATTACTCCTAAAAATATCATTAATCCTAAAGTTAATAAGCCAATAACTTTGCTAAATTTTTTGGGATTAATTGTTTGTTTTGTTGTCATTAGCAGTGGATTTAAATTTGCCATATTACTTTTTTGTTTTTTTTAGTTATATTACTTCATTTTACTAAATTTTTCTGGTTGGGAATTCTGGCGTTAGTAAATTGAACACGCCAAGAGTGATGGATCGGGTAAAATCTCTAAGTACCATAGACAATGTTAAGGCGCAATCGTGTAACAGTACAAAAATGGTTACATAAATATCGTACTGGCAGACTAAATATTTTACTAGAACCAAAGAAAAATTTAGGAGGAAGGCCAAGTTTAATTCCACCAAATGTAATCGAAAAATTAGAAGAAGAATTGCAAAATCCAGAAAGTTTCCAAAGCTATGTTGGAATTCAACTGTGTTTAACAACTTGTTTTGACATTGAGCTGTCTTATAAAACAGTTCATCAATTAGTTAGATATAAATTAAAAAGTAAATTATCAGAGATTACTTTTGACTTTTGACTTTTAACTTGCGCGTAGCGTTACCCCACTTACCCTCAAAAATACGAATGTAACAATATTTTTTGAAATTGGTGTTACCCTACTTTATCAAATCTTTATAAAAATACCTCAGTTTTGTGAATTTTTGATGAAGATGCAGTTAAAGGGTTGACATAAGGATATGGAAGTTTGCATAATAAAAAATGTAGATTTAGTCAAGTGCTTCCAACAAAACTTTTGAGAGATTACTGAAGGCACTTAATTTTTTTCCAAGGTTTATTTACTTCTATTGCAGGGCATTTTACATCAATTAACGATTTATATATTCGCAAGCAATTAAGTCAAGCTTCATTTAAGTACTCAATAAATTATGTCAATAACTATTAACCTAATCTATAAAGCTACTCTTGGGCGTATCACTGGACTAGAAAGAGATGCGTTGATAGTAGAACAGGCTCTCAAACCATATCATCACAAATTTAATCACTATAAAATAACTGAGAGGAGATTTTTCAAAAAATACAAAATTCCTCAAAGCTTAGTATCAAAAGCTAACGCTTTTTTTAAAACGAGAATACATAAATTTGATATCAATATCTTCTTTGAAAGGATACGTCCTGAGTTGTGTGAATTAGCCAATCTTAATCTCTTTATTCCTAATCAAGAGATGTTTCATAAATCACAACTACCATTACTACGGGATATGGATTTGATCTTGTGTAAAACCAGATATGCTGAGAGAATTTTTCAAAAAATAGCAAATAATGTAGAGTATATTGGATTTAAATCCATGGATCGTTTAACTAAAGAATTAAGAAAGGATTATAACAGCTTTCTTCATATTGCAGGCAAAAGCTCATACCGTCGAGGAACATCCCAAATATTAGACTTATGGACTAGACATGCTGACTTCCCCCAATTAAATGTAATTGCTCATGGTTTTAACTCTGAAGATTATACAAACTATCCAAATATAAAAATTTTCAATGACTATATACCCGATCAACTTTTGAAGAAGCTTCAAAATCAAGCAGGGATACACCTTTGTTTATCAGAAAGTGAAGGATTTGGACATTTTATCATGGAAGGACTAAGTTGTGGATCATGTGTTGTGACAACCAATGGTAAACCAATGAATGAATTAGTAGAATCTGATCGAGGATATTTAGTAGATTGTAACAGAATTGAGCCAGAAGAAAAGAAATTTAGTGAGAAATTTTTCTTCGATCCAGTTAACTTAGAAGAGAAAATTTTGCAGATTCTGGCAGATTCTGATCAAGAAAAAATTAATAAGTCCCAAAAAGCTCGCCAATACTTCAAGAAAAATGAGGAGATTTTTCATAGTAATTTAATCGGAATTATAAACAGCCTTATACCAATTTCAAAAAATATTGTTACAATAGAATAGGTATAAAATTATTAAGCGATCGCGACTACTAGATTGATTCAAAGGATTTTTTTGTCTTTTATACATGAATTGAGAGGCTTTATACCTTAATTTTTCGGTAATATGAAGATCGAGTAACCGGATATGGCGATCGCCCGATTATATAATTTATAATACTACCGGACACCAGAATTTAGGTAGAAACTTAATGGCACAAACAACAGCATATTTCAATGCAGATGTAGATGTAGTTATTATTGGTGGTGGTATTGCGGGTCTGGCAACAGCTTATTACCTCAGCCAGAAACAAAATCTACAAATTATATTGTTAGAGAAAGACTCTATCCCTAATCCCAACAACAGTTCCTATGGCGATGAACGCTAGAACTATTTTTAAGCAGTGTTTTTTTCTTTTTCGTTTCATTTTCGTCCTTTAAGCTAGTTTTAGTCAAGCAATAGTGTCTTTGGGTAAGTCCTGAATTTCTAATTCCTGGATAATATGCACAAATGATTCGGCATCTATAACACTGTCTTGATCTTGATATCAAATCCTGTTAAAAAGTTATAGATTGGTCGGGTCAGGATGATTCATATTATGTCCGGATAATTGCACACACTACGAATTTTGAGGCCGCCAGTGGAAGTGGGTTAATCCACGAATTAGCTCACAGTGATTCAGCGTAGAGTTTTTCAGCCAACGCTAGCTAGACCAAATTTAAGTTTTTCAGCTAATACCATTATGTGAGGTTCACTCAACATAGTGGTATGATTTCCAGGAACTACATGAACCTCTACAGATTGAGTAGAAAGCTGATTCCATCCCCAAGTTGCATCGCTAGGTATTTCATCAAGCATTCCTAGGTCATCGCGATAAACTTCGCTGGTGCGAAACAGGGTAATCGGACCAGGATAACCTCCTTGTGGGAGGTAACTCATAAAAGCCAATTCATCAGCTTTAATCGTTTGGACAATCCCACGCACTCGTTCAATTCCTGAATTATATGGCAACAAGTTTACGGTTTCCATCTGTTGTTTGAGATAATTTAATTGTGCTTCGGGAGTTAGAGGTTTGAGGATTTCATAGGAAATATCGAGATTTTTCCCAGATAACATTTCTAGGATATGGGCAATATTGGTGAACCATCGGGTATCATCCCAATCTAGTTGTTTTAGGATGCTACCAGGAACTCGTGCGGGAAGGTCAAATAGGGCAAGTATGGCAACTCTTTCTCCCTGTTGTAGTAGCTGCTGTGCCATTTCAAAAGCAACCAGAACCCCAAAGGAATGACCGCCAAGGAAGTACGGACCAGAAGGTTGAAGGGTTTGGATGGCTTGGAGGTAGTAAGCGGCTACCTCTTCAACACTACCAAAGGGTTCCGAAATCCCATCTAAGCTGGGAGGTTGTAAGGCGTAAAAAGGTTGGTCATTTCCCAGATGACGCGCCAGTTGGTGGAAATACACCACATTGCCACCGGAACCAGGCATACAGAAGAACGGTGGGTGGTTTCCTTGGGGTTGAATAGCAACTAAAGGAGACCAAGAGTGAGTATCAGTTTTTTGGCGCAATAGAATGGCTAATTGTTCTACGGTAGCGCCTTGGAAAAGAGCAGCTAAAGATAGATTTTTGCCAAATTGAGAAACAATTTGGCA